>JAFAFV010000064.1 GCA_023423285.1 Bacteroidota bacterium | reverse complement strand
ACCGTGAGCCGGCAGCAGGAGGATAACACGCTGCTCAGCCGCCTGGAGTATGTGATGAACGAGTTCAACGGTTTTCTTACCGGTAACCTGCTGTACGAAATTGGCAGCGGCCAGGAGCAAAAGCGCGCGTATGCTTACCTTGAAGTGCCGCCTGGCACTGGCCAGTATACCTGGATTGATTACAATGATGACGGTGTGCAACAGTTGAATGAATTTGAGCTGGCAGCGTTTCAGGACCAGGCAAAATTCATCAGAATATTTACACCCACCAACGAGTACATTAAAGCCAATTATGTTACGCTTAATTACAGCTTTCAGGTAACGCCCAAAATGCTTTGGCGTGAAGAAGACGCTGGTAAAGCACAAAAGTATTTATCCCGCATCAACCTGATGACGTCTATGCAGATCAATAAGAAATCCGGCTCACTGGGAAATTTTGAATTCAACCCATTCCAATATGATCTTAATGACAACAATCTTATTACTTTAAATACGATTATTGCCAACACGTATTCGTTCAACAGGCAAAGCACCGTTTGGGGATTTGATGTGACCCATCTCCGCAACTCCAGCAAAGCATTGCTTACCTATGGTTACGAAAGCCGCAGAAATATTGACTGGACACTGAAGTACAGGCATTTTCTTTCCCGTTCTGTTACACTCAATGTTAACGCAGTTTCAGGATTGCTGGGGTTGAATACAGATAACACCCAATTTGAAAACCGTAATTATGAAATACGCCGGTATAGTGCAGAGCCGACGCTTACTTTCATACGCGGTACCAACTTTAGGGTAATGGGCGGATATAAATTTGAAGAAAAACAGAACGCGCTCATTTATGGCGGGGAAAGGGCCATCTCTCATTCCCTGCTGGCTGAAACAAAGTACAACCTGTTGCAAAGCGCTTCGGTTACTGGTTCTTTTACATTTGAAAATTTTAAATATACATCGCCGCATGCCGGACCAACCACCGTAAGTTATATCATGCTCGACGGGCTGATGCCGGGCAGGAATTATTTATGGAATGTGATGCTCACAAAAAGGCTCATGAATAACCTTGAATTGAATTTTCAATACGATGGCCGCAAACCGGGCCGCAGCAGAACCATTCACACCGGCCGCGCCACGCTTACCGCACTGTTTTAAAAATCCGAAGAGCGTGTTATAAAACCATCAATAAAAATTCGCTAAAACTTTCCAATCATTTTTTTAAACCCGCCACAATCGTTAATTTTCGCATTCTTAACATGATCATAAGGATGAAATACCTATATACATTAGCAGGCCTGATGCTTTGGTTAGTGCACGCTGCCCCCGCCCAGAATATCACAGACAAGATAGAAGCCTATGCGGAAAAGTTCAGTCCTGAAAAAGCTTATATACATTATGACAAGTATGCGTATTCTCCCGGCGAAACCATCTGGTTTAAAGCCTATGTAATGAACGAACTGATGCCCGCTTACGATAGCAAAACATTTTATATTGACTGGGTTGATGATAAAGGAAATATTTTGCAACACACCGTAAGCCCGATGGTAAATGCTGTAACCAACGGCCAATATGAAATACCGTCCACTTATACGGGTAGCACCATTTCAGTAAGGGCTTATACACGATGGATGCTAAATTTCGACTCTGCATATATTTATGCCAAAACCATTCCTGTAATAAAAAAAGATGCGCTTTCCAAATTGCAAAATATTACCATTACGCCGAGGCTTGAGTTTTTTCCCGAAGGCGGCGATGCCATTGCAGGTGTGAACCAAAAAATTGCTTTTAAAGCCACCGACCAGTGGGGAAGGCCGATAAGCATTAAAGGTGTAATTGTGGATAGTAAAGGCGCAGTAATAGACAGCCTGCGTGTAATGCACGATGGGATGGGGTTTGTAATGTTTACGCCAAAACAGGGCAATAATTACAAGGCCAGGTGGAAGTATGATAAAAGTCCTGAGCAAACTACAACGTTGCCTGCCACAAAACCTGACGGAGTTGCTTTGAATGTAACAATTGGCAATAACAGGCGCAACTTTACAGTAAACTTCTCTGCAGCTTATGCTGCAAAAATGGACAGCCTGCATATTGTGGGAACGATGTTTCAGCATATCGTTTTTAATATTTCCAAACCTACTTCGTCTCTTATAAGCAGCGCAGTACCAACTTCTAACCTGCCTTACGGCCCGCTAACCATTACGGTATTTGATAAAAACTGGCAACCCTTGGCAGAACGTATCACTTATATTAATAACCATGCGCAATATATTGTAACTCCCGAATTTGAAGTAGAGCGCTGGGGCCTGAGTTACAGAGCCAGAGATGAAGTAATCATTAAATTGCCGGAAGCAATGCAGTCTTCCATTTCCATTGCTGTTACTGATATGGCCATTGGAGTGGACAGCAGCGAAAACATTTTATCGCACATGATGCTTACCAGCGAGTTGAAAGGAAAAGTTCATAACCCCGCCTATTATTTTGCTGATACATCGGCAAGAGTTCAGCAACATCTCGACCTGGTGATGCTAACCAATGGCTGGCGCCGGTTCAACTGGGATGAAGTGCTGAGCGGAAAAACTCCTAAGATCAATTTTCCAAAAGATACCAGTTACCTTACTGTTTCTGGTAATGTGGCGGGTTTAATGCCCGGGCAGATCGGGCCAACTTCCAGTATTATAGTGATGTTGAAGCAAAAAGATGCGGAAGGAAAAGTACTGGTATTGCCTCTCATGAAAGACGGAACTTTTAATGATCCTGCCGCAATATTTTTTGATACCGCAAAAGTGCATTACCAGCTTCAGGACAAAGGCATCAGCAACTCGCTGGTTCAGTTCATGCCTTATAAATTGCGTGTGCCATCCGCGGGCAGGGGTTGGATCCACTCTTTATTTCCTGATACCACAGGCATGCATTACCATTTGTTGCGCAGCGCCGAAGCATTGGCCAACGCTGAAAAAAGCAAATACAAAGAACTGGAAGAAGTGATTGTAAAGGCCAAAGGAAAAACTGCCGTGGAGTTGCTGAATGAGCGGTACGCTTCGGGCCTTTTTTCAGGCGGCGATGCCATTCAGTTTGATTTGATAAACGACCTTTCAGCACAAAGCGCTACCGATATCTTTACTTTTTTGCAGGGCCGGGTGGCCGGGCTGCAAATTACCGGCCAGGGTGCCAATGCAAGCCTGAACTGGCGTGGTGGCGCACCTCAAATATATATTGATGAAATGCCCGCAGATGTAAATTTTGTATCGAATATCAACGTACGGGATGTGGCATATATTAAAGCATTCAGGCCGCCATTTATGGGTGGCTTTAACGGAGCCAATGGCGCCATTGCTATTTATACCCGCCGCGGCGGTGATGTACCATCGGAAACCACAAGCAGTGTTACCAGCGCCATCATCAGCGGCTACACGCCCATTAAAGAATTCTATTCTCCCAAGTATTACTCAATGGAAGTACCTCCTGGCAGCGACCGGGATGTGCGTACTACCATTTACTGGAATCCCAACGTAGTGATTGATCCCAATAAAAAGGAAATTCTTTTATCATTTTATAATAATGATGTAACGGATGCCTTCAGGGTGATTATACAGGGCATGACAACTGATGGCAAACTCATTCATTACATGACAACGATGGAGTGAATAATATCAACAACAGCCACGGATGAAACAAAAAAAAATTTTATTAGCACATTTGTATTCGAACGGTGATTGCCTGTATGCGACAGCCGTGGCAAGGCAAATAAAAAAAGATTTTCCGGGTTGCCATCTTACCTGGGCCATTGCAGGGTTTTGTAAATCTATTATAGATCATAATCCTGATGTGGATGCGGTGCTGGAAGTGAATGAAGTAAAAAAGAATGATACGCCCGCATATCGTAAATGGAAAAGAAAGATCCGTGCGCAACAGGCGGCAGGCAGGTGGGACGAAGTTTTTTTTACGCAAAATATGGATGCCAACCTAAAGTATTACGATGGCACCATACGCGGTATGATTTTGCGGGCTTACCCGCGAAAAGTGAAAAATGTGCAACCGGAACTGCGGCTTACTTCTGTAGAAATAGAGCGGGTGCAACAGTTCGCTGATAAGTATGCGCTACACCGTTTTAAAAATATCATTCTTTGGGAGTATGCGCCACAAAGCGGCCAGTCGGAACTGACTTTTGATTT
>JAFAFV010000239.1 GCA_023423285.1 Bacteroidota bacterium | reverse complement strand
ACCAGGATGAATACGCTTATTTTAAAGATGATATTTATCAGCGGAAGAAAGGATTAAGTTTTAACAGGTACCAGGGTGCAGTTAGGGAGTTTCATATAGAGTTTCACTGGAGGATTACAGAAAATGTAAACCGCCTTAGCAAAGCAAGTCACAATCTTTTATTTGGCCCTACAGAGAATTTACTTTTGGCGAAAGAAAGTGTAAAAGTTTTAAATGCAAACGATCATTATATAGCGCTTTTTATACATCATGCCATCAACGACAGCTATGCAGTGCTGAGAAACCTGACAGACCTTTGCCAGGTTGCAGTTACAGATGTCATCAGTCCTGACATGAATTATATTGGACAATCACTTGCAGCATTTAGGTTGCGCAAAGCTGCAAGCATTTGTAATAGCTTATCGCAGGATCTGTTTGGCATCAACCTGCACTATATTTTACAGGATGTACCAGTTAAAACATCTGAAAAAAAATATTTTGTTGAAAACCTGCTGAACCGGGAAAAACTTGGCCGGTATTTTCAGGCACGACTTATAAACAGAAGCGTTTTAAATTTAAAAGACTCTACAGCCGACAAGATCAGCTATATACTTTCCTGCATACAATTGCGATTCATTCCAACTGCTAAAGACATCAGAATTTTTAACCTTCCCAGGCCATTGTATTTTCTTTATCCTGTTTTAAAACCTTTCAGATCAATGGTGAGCCGCAACAGTAATAAAGAAGTTTTAGAAACTGCCAGGCGCCAGGCTTAGGCCTGTATTAATTATCTATATTTGTGCCATGGCAATACAGGCAGGTATAATAATGGGCAGCGATAGCGACCTTGGCGTGATGCAGGCGGCTTCCGACATACTTAATGAATTTGGTATTGAGCACGAGATCACCATCGTTTCGGCGCACCGCACACCGCTGCGTATGGTTGCCTACGCGCAAAAAGCTAAAGAACGCGGCCTAAAAGTAATTATTGCAGGTGCAGGCGGGGCCGCGCACCTGCCGGGTATGGTTGCCTCCATAACAAACCTGCCGGTAATTGGCGTGCCGGTAAAATCAACCAATTCTATTGACGGGTGGGACTCCATCCTTTCCATATTGCAAATGCCAAATGGCGTGCCTGTGGCCACTGTGGCACTGAATGCTGCGAAAAATGCGGGTATTCTTGCCGCGCAGATAATAGGCATAAGCGATGATGCCATACATCAGCGGCTGATGGATTATAAAACAAAAATGAACAATGAAGTTTTGGGAAAAGTACAGAAACTAAAAGCCTCTGGCATCAATAATCTCTTTGATGATTAAAACAAAGTGCCGCAAAAAATTGCGGCGCTTTTAGGTTTGGCTTATGATTATAATAAGATTAATTCACTTTTACCATATACACATAATCCTGAACTTTTTTCACCTGCTGTATCCTGTTCATTCCTGTTAATGATGATTTGTTGTTCAGTTTAATATTTTTCGTTGTAGAGTCGGCAGTAGTGCCCTCTTTTAATTTTGACAGAGCATCAAATATGTTGCGCGATTGTAATGCAAATGCAAATCCCTGCGCATCCCGCTGCCTGCCGTTTACAATTCCAATAATCTCCCCATTCTGGCTAAGCACAGGGCTGCCGCTGTTTCCACGGTTCACGGGTATATCAATCTGGCAGCTGAGGGTATCTCCATTATAACCAGTTCTTGAACTTAAGTAGCCCTGTCCATACACAATTTCGTCGCGTGGATAACCCATGGTGTAAATAGACTCTGCAAGATCGGCCTGTTTTCTGTTAAAAGCATAGGGTACGGATGGTAATGATTTAAAATTATCGTCAACTATTTTCAAAATTGCTATATCAGTGGCAGCATCGCTGTAAACCACGGCTGCAGAAAACTCTTTACCATCTGCATTTTGTACGGCTACATTTTTAGCACCTTCTACTACGTGATGGTTGGTAACAAGGTACCCTTTGCCATCAATGATAAAACCTGTTCCACCCTTCGTATAAGGTACTTCTTCTAAAGCTTCGGCTGTACCCTGGCTTTTAAGATTATTAATTTCCCTGTCCTGAACAATAGTTTTGTTTTTGATAGATTTTAGTTCTTTGCTAAGGTAATCAATCTGGCTGGGAGAAGCCTTGGGTGTAACAGAGGAAATGATGGCGCTTAACATAAGGGTGGTAATACCTGCAATAGCTGCTGCAATACCCGCCACTTTTTTATACCTGTTGAACAGGTAAACCACTTTTGCCTTTCCCTTCAATTTTGTGGAACTGATCTTTCCAGTTTCGGCAAGATTGGTGTGAATTTCATTTAACGATTTGTGAAATTTCTGCCACTCGTTAAACCGGTTCATTTTTTGTAAAAACAATGTGTGCTCCACTACTATCTGGTCTACCCCTGCATCAGCTTTACGAAGGTTTTCAAAGTGCAGGCGCTCATCCGGGCTCATTTCGCCCATAATATAGCGCTCCACGGCTTCAATTAAGATCGTATTTTCATGATCGTGCATCACTAATCTTTTTTATGATATTGAGTAAAAAATATTTTTTTCAGCCGCATCAGGCATTTGTATTTCTGCGTTTTTGCATTTTCTGAGTTGGTATAACCAAACCCATCCGCTATATCCTGCATGCTTTTCTTTTGAAAATAAAATGCCTCCAGTAAACTCCTACAGGGCTCTCCCAGCTTTGCAATGGATTGATGCATCATTTCGTATTCAGCATCCTTCTCTTCATGCTCTGCAAGGTCTTCTTCTACCGGCACATGCGCCATGCCATCATCACCAAATTCATCTGTAAACCGGCTTGTCTGTTGTAGTCTTTTAAGCCACAGCCTTTTAGAAACAGAATACAAATAAGTCCTGACCTGACAATTCAATTCAAAACTCCCGGAGCGGGCTTTTTCATACAAAACCACCATGGCTTCCTGAAAAATGTCCTTCGCGTCGTCAGCCGTTCCACTGTTATTGACTACTAGCGCCTGGATGAGGTTGTAATTATGCTTATAAATTTCCTCAACCGATTTTTTATCGTTGCGGGCCAGTCCTTTAAGTAATATCAACTCCTGTTCCTGAATCGTCTCTTTCACCCTTTGCTATATTTAATACAAATATTTATAAATAGTAACCCATTTTTTGAAGTCCAAAATAATTTACATTCATAAGGTTACCTTTTTTAATTGCTGGTATTAACCTTTATAATTCATTCAAAAATAAAAACAAAAGCATGAAAAAAATATTTATAGTTTTGGCCTTTGCATCATTAGGTTTTGTAGCATGTAACAATACAGCAGAAAATGAAGCTACAGAAGACACTTTAAGTTTATCAACTGACTCAGTATCAACACCGGCTATTGATACACTGGCTGGAACTATTGATTCTACTACAGTTCTGCCAGACACTACCGTAGCTCCCGTAATTCAATAAGTTTAAATTTTTATTCGGCAAGCAATATAGAGTAGCCGTCCTGCTTTCAGGATGGCTTTCTTAAATTTAAGTGTACACACCTAATTACTCCTCTTCTCGTAAACAGGGTATAACTTGTATTATTTCCCCTTCTCTCTTTACCTTTGCAATCTTACTAAATTAAAGCATTTATTTTGACGACATTTGAATCACTCGGCATAGATGAAGCATTGCTTCAGTCTGTGCAACTACTTGGGTTTGAAACACCCACACCTATTCAGGAAAAAGCTATTCCTGTTTTGCTGCAAGGCACCAAAGACTTTATTGGGCTTGCCCAAACAGGAACCGGTAAAACGGCAGCTTTTGGTCTGCCTTTATTACAATTAATTGATAAAGAAACCCGTTCGCCGCAGGCACTTATTATTTGCCCCACCCGGGAGCTATGCTTGCAAATAACCCGCGATATTGAAAAGTTTAGCGAGAAAAAAGGACAGGTACAGGTAACTCCGGTTTACGGTGGTACCTCCATTGGCGATCAAATAAAAAGCCTGAAAAAAGGCACCCACATTGTAGTGGCTACCCCAGGCAGGCTGATAGACCTGATTGAACGCAAGGCTATTAATTTGCTGGACATTAGCTACGTGGTACTTGACGAAGCTGATGAAATGCTGAACATGGGTTTTAAAGATGATATAGAATTTATACTGAAAGAAACCGTTAACCGGGAAAGCATCTGGCTTTTTAGCGCTACCATGCCTTCAGCCATTAAGCAGGTAAGTAAGCGCTACATGACCGAGCCTGTAGAAATAACAGTTGGTAAAGTAAATTCTGGCGCCACAACCATTGATCACCAATATTATCAGGCCAACCACAGTAGCCGCTATGAAGCGTTGAAGCGCATCATTGATTTTAACCCGGGCATTTATGGTATCATTTTTACCCGAACAAAAATTGACGCGCAGCAAATTACAGAACAACTGATCAGGGAAGGTTATGACATTGAAGCTTTGCATGGCGACCTGACACAGCCTCAGCGTGATAAAGTGATGGGGCGGTTCAGAGAAAAATCTATACAACTGTTGATTGCCACAGACGTGGCCGCACGCGGAATTGATGTGCAGGGAATTACGCACGTAATCAACTACGAGTTGCCTGATGATGCCGAGGTGTACACACACCGCAGCGGCCGCACCGGCCGTGCCGGGCGAAGCGGTATTTCCATTTCTATTGTAACACCCAAAGAAATGTACCGCCTGAGGCAAATTGAAAAAATGCTCAATACAAAATTCCATAAGCTGGATATACCCAGCGGCAAAGATGTGTGCAGGAAACAGTTTTTTCATTTCATTGACAAAATGCTGGATGCAGACATCAGCAATGGAGAATACGAAGCTTACGTGCCGCTTTTGAAAGAAAAATTTGTAAACGTAGAAAGAGAAGAAATTTTACAGCGTGTTGCAGCCCTGGAGTTTGACCGCTTCTTAAAATACTACGAAAATGCGCCAGACCTAAATGTACGCGACAGGGGCGATGAGAAAAAAAGCGGCAAGTCTGACAAAAAAAGCAAATCTTCTTCGGCCAATTATCAAAGGCTGTTTGTAAACCTGGGCACTAAAGACGGGTTTTATAAAGCCAGCTTTTTACAATTTGTTTTAGACATGAGCGGCCTTAGCAAAGACGTTTTGGGCCGCATCGACATGAAAGAAATGAACAGTTGGGTAGAAGTAGAACACAGTGCGTCTAAAAAAATGATCAAATCTCTCGACGGTAAAAATTACCGCGGCCGAAAAATCAGAATGAACGACGCGGAATCGGGCGGCGGCAGAAAGAAGAATAAATAATTTTATTACGGAGAGTTACGAATACTGCTCTCTCTTTTATATAATTTTTCAGCCAGGCCCCAATCTTTGATTGCCTGGTTGAATTCTTCAGAAGTGATTGTATCAACAATACCTGAAAATCGAAAATCCCAATTAGCTTTTGTATAAATTCTGCCCGGGTCTCTCAGCAACCTTTTTGTTATAAATATAGATTGCAATACTGTATTGGTCTTTTCATTTAATACCTCATCAGTTATTATGGAAACACCAAATATATCAAACTTGATTTCTTTTTTGGAATGCCGGATGCTGTCTTGCGACCAGCTTTTATAAACAGCAACACGCTTAGAAGCTGTTTGCAAAACCATGGAAGAGTCAACCTGTGGTAATTGATGTTTGGCTGCAAAGTCCTGATCTTCCAATCGGTTGTAATAATTTCCAATTGGATATAAAAAAAAGAGTAACACTATCATAAACACATGCGCCACCCTGCTAACGATAAAAATTATGAATTTTGTGCTCATTAAAATTTAAAAAATTTTTCTCGATCCTTATTTCAAATCAATTAAGGCTACTCTTCCATTTCACTGCGCTTTCATTACCGTTGCGGTTTACTACCGAAAGGCCGATTTGTAAACTTCTCTGGGAAGCAGGAACTGGAACAGTGAACTCATTCTGATTCCCGTTGAAAATATAGTAATCCTGAAATGCTGCTCCTTTTTGGTACACCACCACTTTAAATATTTCGTTTTTATTTGCGTGTGTCCAGCGTATCTTATAATCTTCACCATTTGGCATGATTGTAAAATCTGGCGCAGCAGGCTGCTTTTGGCTTAGCCAGGGACTTGCAGGCACCAAAGCCAGTTTTTTATAAGGCCCTTCAATCAGCGCTTTGGCCATGTTCGCATTTTTATAAACAGCAGAAATGTTCCAGTGTACTGCGCCCATACTTTCAGGCAACATACCACGGGTGATCATGATCTGGCTCATCACTTCATTAACATTACGCGCGCTTGTATCTCTTCCTACACTCATGCCCGGCCACAGGTGGCGGTTCTGGGTATTCTCGCCTTTCCACCAGCCCAGCAACACAGGAAAACTTTGACCCATGCGGTTGATGGGCCAGTACAACTGCGGTGTAAAATAATCTATCCATCCTTTATTAAGCCACAACTTCGCATCGGCATACAACTGCTCATACTGGTCAAAGCCCGAAACAGATTGCGGGTAACCAGGGCGCCAGATACCAAACGGGCTGAGGCCAAATTTCACCAAAGGTTTTTCAGCCTTGATTTTTTTATAAAGATTTTCTATGAAACTATTCACTGCATCCCGGCGCCAGTCTCCACGAGAAAGTTTGCCTCCGCCTGTTTGATAAGCCGTCCAGCTTACATCATCCGGAAAATCATCTCCTTTATTATAATCACGATAGGGATAAAAATAATCGTCGAAATGAATGCCGTCCACATCATAGCGTTTTATAATATCCATCACCACGGCCGTGGAATGCTCCTGTGTGCCTTTCAAAGCGGGATCAAACCACCAGTAACCATCTTTTAAAAATACCGATAATTCGGGCCTCTTTTTAACGATTGAGTGCTCTGTAACCTCGCCACCCGATTTGTGGTGCGAACGATATGGATTGAGCCAGGCATGCAATTCAATCCCGCGCTTGTGGGCTTCTTGTATCCAGAATTCCAAAGGATCGTAATAAGGCGAGGGTGCCTGGCCCTGCTGACCGGTAAGATAGTATGACCACGGCTCCAGCCTGCTTTCATACAAAGCATCAGCAGCAGGCCGCACCTGTAAGATCACAGCATTAAAATTGTGCTGCTGTAAAAAATTGAGCAAAGCCAATGCTTCAGATTTTTGTTGTTCCGTTGTAAGCCCGCGCTTGCTGGGCCAGTCAATATTTGCAACCGATGCCACCCATGCTGCCCGAAACTCCCTTGGTGCAGTGAATGACGGTGGCACATTCTGGCGCACAGAAGATTTTGAAGTGGAACAACCATAGAAAATAACTATCAGCAATGGCAGAAGCAAAAAAGAATTTTGTTTCATAATAATAATCATTATAATAAAAATAGGGATGTGATATAAGCACAAATAAAAACTGTACCACCCATAATAAATGTAGCTGGGGTATACACTTTCAATGAAGTGTTGATGCTGATGCCCGAAAACCGGTTCACTACCCAGAAATAAGAGTCATTTGGGTGCGACACCATCATTGAACCGGCGCTCAAAGCGATCATAGTTAAAAGCTTACCATTTTCTGAATCAAGCCCCAGCATGGGCAGCATAGGCACCACAAATGACGCTGCTGTAATTACGGCCACGGTTGATGACCCCTGGGCTGTTTTAAGAATGACTGCAATTAAAAAAGGAACCGCAAGCCCCAGGCCTGTTTCCATCAGCACTTCGCCAAAATAAGTTCCTACACCGGTTTCTTTTATTACCAGTCCAAACATGCCGCCCGCAGCCGTAATAATCAATATGGGTCCGGCTTTTTCAATAGCTGTTTCCAACACTGCGTTAATGGTCTTTATCTTCCTGTCTTTTAACAACAACAATGAAAGCAAAGCGCCAATGAAAAGTGCCATTACGGGTTGACCAATGAAAGCAATAAAATCAAAAAATACATTCGTGCTTAAATTGATAACTTTTAAAAAAGAAGCCAGTGATATGAGTGCAAGAGGTAAAACAACCGGCAGTAACGCGATGGATACCGGAGGAAGTTTTATATCTTTTGCCAAATCGTGTTTTGCATCGTTCTCTTCAGCAATAATCGTGTCCTTGCGCGTTCTCCATTTTGTAAAGTAATAAGCCCCCATAGTAGCGGGAATGGCAAACAAAAACCCCCACAAAATAAGCGTACCCAGATTGACCCCGATTATACCTGCCGCAGCAAGACTGCCCGGGTGCGTGGGAATAAGACAGTGAACCGAGTATAAAGAAGTGGCCAGCGTAATTGCTAAAAATGACAATGCCACTTTTGATCGCGAACTAAATGTTTTGGCAAGACCGCTCATGATAATAAAACCTGAATCGCAAAAAATAGGGAAGCCCGTGATAAACCCAGTGAGCGCCATCGCCGGTGCGGCATAACGTGTTCCGGTTTTTTTAAGAATGGCGGTGGCAATGCTTACCGCCCCGCCAGAGCGGTCGAGCACAATGGCTATGATGGCTCCAAAAATGATTAAAAATCCGATAGAGCCCATCGTGCTGCCGAAGCCATCTTTCATGATTGTTATGATGTCTTTACCTGGCAACGCCACCACACTTAGGAATAACGAAACAAGGAACAATGAAATAAATGCATTCAGTTTTGCGACCGTTGTTAATAAAATAATCAGAACAATGGCAGTTAGTACAAGTATGGCAATGGTTGCTGCAGACATAAGTTGCAATTTACAATTTTGCAACTCATCATTAGCATAATGGCGGTTACAAAAATTTTAGACGTTGATTTTTATTGTGTAAATTAGCCCTGCATTTCATTATTTTTTACTCACACTTTAACCTCCTGGCCATGAGAACACTTTTACTTATAACGTTTGCATTATGTACTGCATTTATGTTTTCGTTTAACCCAAAAACTAAAAGTTATGATGATCGTGCACTCAACACACAGCAACACATAGAAAGCGATACCAACCGCGTGTTTTTAATGGCCGATGGCCAGGTTATTAATCTCAATAACGAACCCATTGCAGGCATGTTGGTTGAAACAAGCATTTTGCATAAAAAAGTAAAAACTGATGATGAGGGTTTTTTTATAATCAGAATACGTGATGATGAGCAACTGGTATTTCAGAAAGACAGTTTTACCACGGTTACCATCAACCCGCTTGAGGTGCAAACATATACGGGGCAACAGCTTAAAATATCTTTTTCAGTTTCAGATGAGGTAATGGCTGCCACAGAAGCCCCGCCCCCGCCGCCCCCATCGCCGGGTGCCGTCTTAAAAATATTTCCAAACCCTTATCCCAAACCATCAGGCATCCACAACCTTGACCCCGATATTTTCTCAACCGCTCAAACACTGGCCGATGTGAACAAGCTTTTAATAAAAGCACTTGAGGCTTGCGGATATGATGAAAGAAGATATTACTATTTTCCACCGGAAGGGTTTGCACTAATTACTAAGATGGAACAAACCAACAAAGAAGCCTTTTCTTTAAATGCACCTCATCGCTGGAGCACGAGCATCAACAAAGAAATCAATAATCCTATTGATTATATTACCTCCCTGCTTACTGCGCCAACAGGCTATTACCGCATTTTTGTTTTTCTGATTGCAGATACCACAACATCTTCCAGCGGCGCTGCCATTTCTGAAGCTAAAGCTTTGCAATGGCTGGAAAATGGATATGCCAGCCTGCCCGTTGAGTTAGGCCGCATCCACAACAGTTCGAACCATACGTACACACTATTGGTTTATCAATACCGGAAGACTGAACATAACGCAACCCAGATCAATAATATCTCCGGCAGGGAAAACTTTGTACGTTCCAGGCTTTCACAATTTTTAAAATAGACTGCAATGATTTCACGTATTGATAAAAGGATCAAACTGTTGTTGTCTATGGTATCTTCAGCCATTGTTTTTATAGGGCTTTTGCTTTTGCTGCAAACACTTTTTGGCAGGTATGGCAATGACCAGATGAACGCATGGCTTTGGTTTCTGGCTCATACAATGCCTGCCGGCGTACTGCTTTTTTACTGCTTTCTTAAAAACAAGGTAGTAGCTATAAACGTGGCACAGCGCAATTTATTTTTATATCGGCTGATTTTTTGGGCTACTATATTTTACATAATCGCGCTCGTGGCAGTTTTGCTCATTCAGCCTTTTTTAAGTTATGAAAATACAGCCATCGAAAATTTGCGTACAACTGATACGGCCCTGTATATTTTTCAGGCGATGCTGATATGTTTGATCTTCTTTTTCATTTACAAAACCAGACAATTTGAGGTCAGCCACCAGTCTGCTTTAATTGCCGATGAAAATAACAACTTTGGTACAGGTGTTTTTATATCTTACAATCACAACAACGCGGCAGAAGCGCATCACATAAAAGAACTGCTGCAAAAAGAAGGCATTGAGGTGATTATAGACAGCGAAAAAATGCTGGCAGGAGAAGATATAGAAACATTTATTGAACGATCAGTGCAGGATAGCCTGGTCACGCTTTCCATCATTTCAAAAGACAGCCTGCTTTCGGGCTGGGTGGCTAGCGAAACAATTAATACTTTCTTTCTGGAAAAATTTAACAAGCAAAAACGTTTTATAGCCTGCTACCTGGACGCTGCTTTTTTAGACCGCAAATTTTCAGCAGAGGCTGCTAAGATTATTAATAACAAACTGGAGGAGCTGACCCGGCAACTGGATGAAAACGCCGAACTGGGCCTCGACACGCGCGACCTGAATACTGAAATAACAAGACTGCGAACACTGAAAGCCAATATAGACCTGATATTAGAGCGGCTGAGAAATTCTCTTTGCGTGGATATATGCAACGGCAAGCTCACCAAAAATTTTCCTTTTTTATTAAAAAGCATCCGAAGAGACGCAGAGACAACAGCTACTATGAAAATATAAATTACTAATAATTATGAGATACTTTCGGATACGCGAATAAGTAACAAACAATTGGTAAGTAGTAACTAGCAGCCGGCAATTATGTAAATGGCTTAATTCCTTGTAGCAGAATCTTCTCTTATGATCTCACGCAGGTATTCATCTATATTAAAAAATGAAGATTGCTTTTTACCCGGACCGGAAATAACAGAATCAAGCATGGTCTGCGTATATTTTATAGCCTCTGGCGCTACAGATGGCGCAAACCGAAACTTGTGCCGACCTGCGCTACTGCTATAATCAAACATGTAGGTGGGGCCCGCGTTCAGGCTGTCCTTATACTGATCTTTAAAGGAACTATCGGCCATAAAAGCGCTTAGTTTAGCCACGCGGTCGTAACCAATAAACCCAAAATAATATAATGCATTACCATTATCGCCGCGTTGAATGAGGCGATAGTTACCGTCTTCTGCAATTTGCAGGTAATGCAGCAGGCTGATGCCGAGGCTGTCGCCCGAATCCTTCCAGTTATAAGCTGTGTATGTAAATTCACCAGGAAGCCTTGTGGCATCTTGTTGAGAAGCATTATTACAGGCAACGAATGCTACAATAACGAATACCAAAAATATATTTTTCATATAAAGATTTTTTAATGGCAATACTTTATGGCTCATTTCATACTGATTGTACATGAACAGACATAGCTAATATAATAAATAGTCGCGACAAAATCATTTGAAACCTGATAGATGCATATAACTATTCTGTGAAGTGGTCCTGATATTTGTTTCTTAAATTCGCAGCATCGTGACACAGGAGCAATTTGCACATATCGCGCACACCATTCCGCAGGAGCCGGGCATTTATAAATATTTTGACGCGCAGGACAAGATCATTTACGTGGGCAAAGCAAAAAACCTGCGCAAGCGGGTGAGCAGTTACTTTAATAAAACATTTACCAATTACAAAACCCACGAGCTGGTTAAGCGTATTGAACGCATTGAGTTTACCATTGTTATTAGTGAGCCGGATGCTTTCTTTTTAGAAAACTCACTTATCAAAAATTTTCAGCCGCTTTTCAATATCAACTTAAAAGATGATAAGTCGTACCCGTATATAGTCATCAAAAATGAAAATTTTCCGCGTATATACCTCACCCGCCAACCCACAAACGATGGCTCTGAATACCTGGGCCCTTATACATCTGTGGCTAAAGTAAGGGAGTTGCTGGAGTTCATCCGCAGGGCCATTCCCTTACGCACCTGCTCGCTGAATCTTAGCCAAAAAAATATTGAAAAGGGGAAGTTTAAAGTTTGCCTCGAATATCATTTAGGCAACTGCAGCGGCCCCTGCGAAGGTTTGCAAAGCAAACAAGCCTATGATGAAAACATTGCGCGCGTGCGCGATATTTTAAAGGGAAACCTTTCGCCCGTGATACGCCACTTTAAAGAGGAAATGAAAGAGCTGGCCAGCGCCCTTGAATTTGAAAAAGCTGAACAGGTAAAAAAGAAGATCGTGTACCTGGAAGAGTATTATCAATCACGCTCGGTAGTAACAGGTATGAAGGGAGGGGACAAAGACGTTTTTTCCATTATAAAAGAAAAAGACATCGCGTACGTAAATTTTTTAATGGTACGCAACGGCACGATCGTACAAACGCAAACCACTAAATTAGAAACGCATCTGGATGAGTCTGTGGAAGAAATTTTACCTTTTGCCGTCCAACAATTACGCACCAGCTTCAACAGCAAGGCACAGGAGATTGTGGTTCCTTTCCATATTGATTACCCTGAAGAAGGTACACAGATCGTGATTCCTAAAGCGGGCGACCGTAAAAAACTATTGGAACTTTCTGAACTGAATGCCAACCATTTTATTGAAGAGATCAGAAACAAACAGCGGTTAAAGATCAGCCGGAACACTGACCAGATAAAGGTTTTAGAGCAATTGCAACTCGATCTGCAACTGCAGGAACTGCCCCTGCATATTGAATGTTTTGACAACTCCAACTTTCAGGGCAGCTACCCGGTATCAGCCATGGTGTGTTTCAAAAACGGTGTGCCGAGCAAAAAAGACTACCGTCATTTTAATGTGAAAACAGTTGAAGGCATTAATGATTTTGCCAGCATGAAAGAAGCTGTGTACCGACGTTATAAAAGATTGAAAGACGAAGAGCAGGAATTGCCGCAACTGGTAATCATAGACGGGGGTAAAGGACAACTGAGCGCCGCAAATGAAGCGATTGAGGCATTGGAACTGACTGGAAGCATCACGCTGGTAGGCCTTGCTAAGAACATAGAAGAAATTTTTTTTACCGGCGATAAGGAATCATTAAAATTGCCTTATAACAGTTCCAGCCTAAAGTTCATCCGCTTCATCCGCGACCAGGTACACCGCTTCGGACTCACTTTTCACAGGCAGAAACGCAGCAAGGGTACCTTTAAAAACGAATTGGAAAACATTAAAGGCATTGGGAAAAACACGGCTGACCAACTTTTGCAGCATTTTCGATCTGTTAAAAACATTCGTGAAAAAAGTTTGGAAGAAATTGCAGTTGTTGTTGGAAAAGCAAAAGCAAAGATTGTTGCTGATTACTTTTCCCGGCAAACAGATTAAATAAGATTCCATTTCAAATAACCGATGTGCAGAATATCTTCCGGCACTCCATGTTTTTTTATGAGTCGTAATGCAAATTTTTCTTTCGTTGCTGCAGGCAAAATATCTTCTACGTTCAATATCTCATCCACATCCACGCCATATTTATTATCCACATGGCTGGCTCCTTTTTTATCATCGGTATTATAATCCAAATAAAATTTTGTTTGTTTTGCTTTTTGCACGGCTGCTCCCATGTTTCTGGCCACTGCAAGCAATTTGTAATGATGTTCTTCAAACGAGCCGGGCAGATAGCCTCCAAGATTGAGAAAGAAAAGGTGATCCGATTTTCCGTCTGCTTCATTTCGGTAAGTAATGCTTACTTCATAGCCATCCACATTGGTAACCTCACGCCAGCAATCAATATGCAATCTTCCAGAATCAGGCCAGAAGGCGGACATATCTTCTTTAAGGTCAGCAAGGCTTTCGCCAATGCCAAAGAAAACATCATGCTGCTCGGTATGGCGGCCCGGCGGTGTACAGCCTAATATAACATAAAACAGCTTGTGATTTTCCACTGCCAGGGTTTTTTGATTTAGCATGTTCATGCTTCCATCTTTTTCAAAAGTTCTTTTACTGAGAATACCGGCTTTTCACATGCGTAATTTTTACAGAGGTAAATGGCCAGTGGCTGCCCCGCGGTTTTATCTTTCAGCAAAGGATAATTATCATCAGCATCGTGCGATGCCATAACAACCGCGTGTGGCAAATAATGGGCCAGCAGTTCTTTTTGCACCTGCACATAATCGCCGGTTAAAACAATCTCACTGGCACCCTTCAGCATTTGCAGCATTACAGAAAGCCACATGCCAAAACTGGCAGGATATTTCACGATCATGCTGCTCATGCCTGCCAGCATGGTTTCCGTTCTTTTCAGCCATTCAGTATTATCTGATAAAATGGCCAGATGGTATAAGTTATAGGCCATAACTGCATTGCCCGAGGGCGTGGCGCCATCGTACACTTCTTTCTTACGCACAATAACATCATGTTGCCCGGCAGGTGTGTAATAGAAATAACCTTTTTCTTCAGAAAAATTTTTAATAACGATGCCGCATAATTCCTTTGCCTTGTCAAGCCAGGTGGTATCTGACGTTATTTTTTGCAGTTCCAGCAACGCCTCAATCAGGTAAGCATAATCATCTAAAAAGGCGGGATATTTTGCCAGGTCATCTTTCCATACGTGTTTCAAAGCACCTTCCTTGTTAGTAAAGGCCGATAATAGGAAGTGCATGTTTTTGACAGCCGTATTTTTATAGGCGTCATTGCCGGTGGCAGCATATGCTTTGCTGTATGCGGTATTCATAAGGGCGTTCCAACCCAGGATCAATTTATCATCTAAGGCCGGGCGCACACGGCTTTCACGCGCTTTTAATAATTTTTCACGGCCCGCGCGCAACACTGTTTCTATATCCTTCAAACTCCTGCCCTGCTGCTGTGCAAATAATTCAACGGGCTGTAATACTCTTAAAATATTTTGCTCCTCCCAGTTACCTGAAGGCGTAATATCATAATAAGCTGCAAACAACTCCGCGTCAGCCCCAAGCAATTGCACCACTTCATTATAATCCCAAACATAAAATTTACCTTCCACACCTTCACTGTCTGCATCCAGCGCTGCATAAAAGCCTCCCTTTGGATGTTTCAATTCTCTTTCAATAAATTGAAGCGTTTCATCAATTACGTTCTTATATTTTTCTATCCCGGTAATCTGGTATGCCTCGCACAAAACTGAAATTAGCAAAGCATTATCGTACAGCATCTTTTCAAAATGCGGTGCCAGCCATTCCTTATCTGTTGAATAACGGGCAAAACCACCGCCTACCTGATCGTATAGGCCGCCATCAATCATCTTATCAAGACTGAGCAAAGCCTGCTGTAATGCCTGTTGGGCAAGGCTTTCTGAGCGGTGCTTTTCAGTAAAATAATAACGCAGCAGGTATTGTATAGAAAATGTTTGCGGAAACTTCGGTGCATTTCCAAAACCGCCCCATTGCTTGTCGCTTTGTTTTAAAAGATTAGCGCAAGCCGTATCAGCTTCTGCTTCATTCAGCAAGTTGTTGGCCACTTCCACGTTAATACCAAAGGCGTTGGCATTTTGTAAATGCGTGGTAATGCTGCCGGCCTGCTGTTCAATTTCTGTGCGATTCTTTTTAAACGCATCAGCCACTGCCACCAGCACATCTTTCCAGGACGGGCGGTTCATAACCGATTGTGGTGGAAAATATGTGCCTCCGTAAAATGGTTCTTTACCGGGTGTTAAAAAAACGTTCAGGGGCCAGCCGCCACTGCCAGTCATTGCCTGCACGGCATCCATATAAATATGGTCAATATCAGGCCGCTCTTCACGGTCAATTTTTATATTAATGAAGTGCTCATTCATAATGGCGGCGGTTGCTTCGTCTTCAAAACTTTCCCGCTCCATTACGTGGCACCAGTGGCAGGCCGCGTAGCCAATACTAACCAGGATGGGCTTGTCTTCATTCTTTGCTTTTTGCAACGCTTCATCTCCCCAGGGATGCCAGTTTACCGGGTTATGTGCATGTTGCAAAAGATATGGACTTGTTTCGTGTATTAAATGATTAGCCAAAATATCTGATTTAAAATTAGATGATGTGTTTTACCTGCCTGTACCCCATCCCCATTTTAAAAACGCAGGCATGGCACGGCCCCAGGTTAGTACATCGTGATGTCCGTCTTCCAGTTCAAGGTATGTAATATCGTGAGCGGTATAACCCTTGCGCTTCAGTTCCTCAATATGATCGAGTGTATCTTCAATTGCATCAATAATGCCATTGTGATTGCGGTCGGCGGTTTCATCAAGCTTGCCGGTTTGAAAAAAGAATTTCAACCCTGGCTTAAAACTTCCTCTGCGTATAACCTGCTGCATGATGCGGTGTTTATCGTCATCATATTTTGCATCTGCCTGATCTTTGCTGCGCCACCACAGCGAACCTGAGAATACACCTGCTTTTGTAAACACGTTTGGGTGGTTCCATACAATATCCAGCGCCATTAAGCCACCCAGTGAAAACCCTGCAAAAGCCACTTCTTTAAATTGCTGAATATGGTATTTTTTATGAATAAGTGGCAACAACTCGATCAGTACAAACTTTGTGTACAATGCTGCTTTTGCACCGCGGCCCAAATAATCTTTTTTACCGGCTACACCGTATTCCATTATACGTTCCTCACCACAGGCAATGGCTGCACAACATACCGGCTCAATTGCTTTGCTACTATATAATTCTTCCAATATATTGTCAAACTGCATCACCGGCATATCCTGACCGTCATTAATGAGAAGCAGGCTCATCTTGCCGGTATCGGCAACATTTTTAGGCAGGAACATTTCTATTTGTGCATCCCGCTTCAGAAATTTTGAATGGATCTCAATTTTTTCTTTTATAATATGTGATACCGCTGTTTCAACCATTGTTTCAAAAATAAGGATTTACCATCTTTCATAACGAAGTCTTCGTATTTTCACGCTTACAACAAATACCTAGCCGATTGAGCGATTATACATATATTGATTTAGCTGTTACGTTCCAAAATGAAGTGATGAAATCTATTTTGTACGTGGCCATATTTGTGATCTGCATGTTCCTGCTTTCAGGAGTTATAAAAAGCCGATCTGCTATTACCAAACAAACAGATACGCTGGAAACTTTTATTGATTTTTTTAAGCGGAATGATTTTGTAAGCCTCATTGCCGCGTATCCCTCATTTATTGAATTCACCAGCCATGCGCAATTGCCGACGCACGCACGTGTAGAAGATATTTTACAATTGCAACAGACATTGTTTGAAGACGCGGTCAAAAAATATAGCTTTGCTGATATTGCTGATATTAAAATCGAAAGGATCAGCCGCCAGGCACTTCAGTACGAGCAAAAATTAAACACTAAAGTGATTGGCCAACTGGTGCACAAAAATGGATCAACGGTGTATTTTGGCGCCATTGTGCAGCAGGATAAAATGCTGGCGCTGATGATCAATAACGAATGCGTGTTGAACAACAAATGTAAAGATTACGCCTAAGGAGCATCTGTTACTTTACTTGGTAAGCCACTATCTTTTTACCAAAAAAAGTAGGAACGTAAATGATGTTACTCTTTTTATCAATGCCAATATCTGCCGTGTTGATTTTTTGCTGATGTGTTTCCAGCAATGTAACGTGGCGGCCATCTGCATACACATAAAAAATATACCCGGGCCATGATGTAACAATAAAATCGCCATTGGCCAGTTGTTCAATGCCATCAATTTCCTGGGGAAGCGTGGCAATCGTAGAAACTTCTTTTTTACTGTTTATTTTTTTAAAGTTTTTACCCTCGCCAAAATACAGTTCATTCTTTGTAAAAGTCAGGCCGTTGGTGCGTGGCACATTGGCAAGGTAAAGCGAAGGCTGATCTTTTTTCAACTGCCAAATCTTTCCGCTTTTTGAATCAGAAATATAAACGGTTTTCTTTTTTCCTATGACAATATCGTTTAGGTTTTCAGCGTCAGGAAAAGGAATTGTTTTAAGTAGTTTTCCTTTTTTAATATCTATCACGGCCACTCTGGTAATATCGGCCACATACAATTTATTACCAATCACGCCCATTCCTTTTGGCGCGCTAAGTCCGCTGATCCAACTACCATTATAATCTGCACCATCGGGGTTCATCACGCCAATGCCGCCTTTACCGTCATCCACCCAGCCGGCGCCATCTATTAATGAAATGTAAAGCCTCCCTTTATGCAACAGTACTGATTCCGGTACGGCAATCGTAGTATCGGTTTCCCAAATTTTTGTAAGTGTTTGTGCCTGTGTGGAGGCAAATAAAAAACAGGCGCCTATAAGGGTAAATAAGTATTTCATAATACTAAAGTTTAAAACGTAAATAAAAGCACTTTGCCTTAAACAGCCTTTCAATCTATTAAAAAAGTTGAGCGTATTTAGCTGCGATCGTTACTAATCTTCTTCATCCATTTCCTCGCGAAGCTCATCGCTGATATTGACCAGCACTTTATCAATTCGATGGCCGTCCATATCCATAATTTCAAGGTCAAAACCATTCCAGTCCAACTTGTCGGCCACCTCGGGAATGCGCTTCAACTTGTGCAAAATAAATCCAGCCAGGGTATCAAATTCCTGCTCGCCCTCATGCATCCAGTCAGCCTTATCAAAATAAGTAAGGAAGTCATAAAACGGAATTTGGGCATCGACCAAAAAGCTGCCGTCTTCTCTTTCAGCAATTTCATAATCTTCCTCATCAATTTGAGGCATATCGCCAATAATAGCTTCCAGTATGTCTTTGATGGTGATCATCCCCAACACACTGCCATATTCATCCACAATAAAACAGCTATGCAGCTGCGACTCTTTAAATTTTTCCATCACGCGAAAAGCGGTGTTATTCTCAGGAACAAAAAGGGCGGGGCGCATCAGGTCACCAAATGGAATATCGTCTTTATTGGTATAAAGGTCTTTCATGGAAATAACGCCTTTGATGCTGTCAATCTCTCCATCGCAAATGGGATAAATGGAGTGCGGCTCTTTCAGTATTTTTTCCCGGATCATTTCTTCCGTATCATTCACATCAAACCACACAATATCGCTGCGGTGCGTCATTAAAGATGTAATATTCCTGTCGCTTAAGTGAAAAACGCGCTCGATGATCTCCTGCTCGGTTTCTTCCAAAGTTCCCTGCTCGGTACCCTCATTAATGATAGCTTTGATTTCTTCCTCCGTTACCTGCCCATCTTTTGGCTTGATATTAAAAGCCTTTGTAATGAGAAAAGTAGATTTTGTTAGAAACCAAATGAACGGGTATGTGAGGTAGCTTACAAAACGCATGGGCGTGGCCATTGCTTTAGCTATTAGCTCGGGGCGCGAAAGCCCGATGCGCTTGGGCACTAGCTCTCCAAATACGAGTGTGAAGTAAGTAATCATAATCACCACGCTGGCAGTAGCCAGGCCATTGGCGTACGGAGCCAATGTATCAAAGCCTGAAAGAAATGCGGCTACATTATCCGTCATTTTTTCGCCTGAATAAATACCGGTTAAAATACCAATAAGCGTAATGCCTATTTGCACGGTAGAAAGAAAATGGTCTGGATGATTGGCGAGTTTTAAAGCATCTGCAGCCTTCTGGTCACCTTTGTTAGCCTGGCCCTCCAGCCTGGCTTTTCGTGCAGATACCAGGGCAATTTCGGCCATAGAAAATAGTCCATTGAGTAAAATCAAACAGGCTATTATTATTAATTCCATTAATTTTTATTGTGTTGAATGAATATCGAAGATAGGAAATCCATAGTTCTTATTAAATAAAGTGCCACCGGCCAGGCCTGTTATAATACCCAGAATGGCGCCTGCCAATACATCAAAAGGATAATGCACACCCACATAAACCTGTGCAAAAGCGATGAGAACTGCCCAGATAAATATGACCCAAGTATAGGGAAATAGTGGCCTGAACGTGCTGAAAATAAATGCCGCAAGGCCAAAGTGGTTAATGGCATGGTTAGAAATAAAACTAAACCCGCTTCCACAGCGGTTCACCACCATTCTTACATAACCAGTCATTTCGGGATCGTTGCAGGGACGCAGCCTTTCAAAGGAGGGTTTAAAAATCCTGGCGCCTGTAAGGTCTGTAACCGCCACAACAGCTGCTGCAAACAGCAGCCACCACCAGCCTTTTTTTTTAAAATTGATAATGGTAAACAATACAATAAATAAATACAAAGGGGCCCAGGTAAAAGCATTACGCATAACCGGCATCAGCCAGTCAAAAAAATCATTAGCACCAGTTGTGTTAAAAAAATAAAACAGTTCCCTGTCGATTTTTACAAACCAATCAGGAAGCGGTATATAAGCGAAAAAATGCATGGCAGCAAAAATAGCGTTTAAAGGTGAATTGCAACTGGCAGGAAAACCGCATCCATTGGTTGCCTTTCTGTCAATTTTACAAATCTTTATCTATTAAAATTCAGCCATACCTCGCATTTTAGGTTAAGTTTGCACCAGATGCTTACACGCTTAAAAATACCCAAAACGATCCTGTGGGCCATCAACTTATTCCTTGTATTGTTCCTGTTTTTTACGGCTTTCAGGCTGATCACTTTTTTCGCGTTCAGGCCGTCGGGGTTCAGCTTATATGATGCGATGCCTTCGTTTATGCTGGGCCAGCAGTACGATTTACGGTGGATCTCACTTATATTACTGCCCATTTTTCTGCTCGGCATCAATCGGGCGTTTACACCCTTTTACTCGGGCAGAAACCGCAGGATCTGGACCTGGTATTTCGCAGCAGTCATTTTTATTGTTTTCTTTTTTTTTATTGCAGACCTTGTGAGTTTTTCATATAATAAAACCCGCATTGACGCCGGCGCCATGAACTTTGTGGAAGACCCCGGCATTTCCATTAACATGATGTGGCAAACCTACCCGCTCATCTGGATCAGCCTGGGCCTGCTGGTGGCCATCCTACTTTTTAAATGGCTGCTCAACAAAAGCCATTGGCAGGTAATTACCATAACTGACGGCAAGGCCATTATGCACCGTAAAGGGCCTTTTATAATTGGATTGGTTGTGCTGGCTATTTTCATCTATGGCAAAGTAGACAGCTCGCCGCTGAAATGGAAGGACTCCTTTGCGCTTAAAGACAGTTTTAAATCTTACCTGGCACTGAACCCGCTTCAAAATTTTTTTTCTACGATGCGCCTCAGGCAGCCGGTTTTTAATGAAAACAAAGCCAGGGAGGCCTACCCTGTAATGGCCGACTTTCTTCAACTGAGAGATCAGGAAACCTTTGGCTTTAAAAGAATGGTTCAGCCGCGCAGCGGTGCTTTGGAAAGCATGCCCAATATTGTTTTGGTGGTGTGCGAATCGTTCAGCATGTATAAAAGCACTATGAGCGGCAACCCACTCAATACCACCCCTTATTTTGATTCGCTTACCAAACAGGGTATTTTTTTTGAACGATGTTTTACGCCTCATTTTTCTACGGCAAGGGGCTTGTTTGCCATTATTACAGGAATACCCGATGTGCAGTTGTTTAGATTTTCTACCAGAAATCCCGCGGCAATTAACCAGCACACCATCATCAATGATTTTGAAGGATATTCAAAGCATTATTTTTTAGGCGGCAACCCCGAGTTTAATAATTTTGAAGGGCTGCTTAACAATATAGAAGACCTGCAAATACATACAGAGAAAACTATTGCTGCGCCGCGGCTCAACGTGTGGGGCATTAGCGATAAAGATCTTTTTCTGGCAGCCCATGATGCATTTAAAAAAGAAACACGGCCTTTTTTTGCCATTGTTCAAACTTCAGACAATCACAGGCCGTACACCATACCCGAAAATGATTCGGACTTTATCAAAATGAACATTTCTGATGATCAACTTTTAAAGTATGGGTTTGCATCAGTAAATGAGTTCAACACTTTTCGCTATTCCGATTATTGTTTTAAAAGATTTATTGAAGCCGCTAAGAAAGAAGCCTATTTTGAAAATACCATTTTTGTTTTTATTGGTGATCATGGTGTTGCGGGCAATGCCACGGAAATATATCCTCCGGCTTGGACCCACCAGCGCCTCACCGATGAGCATGTGCCGTTACTTTTGTATGCGCCTTCACTGCTGGAACCGCAAAGCCGGAAAGAAGTGGTTTCGCAGGTAGATGTATTGCCCACCATTGCCGGTTTGTTGAACATGAGCTACCGAAACAATACCCTGGGCCGCGATGTACTTGACCCGAAAAAGAAGCATGACGTAGCCTTTATCACAAATACGGCCGGAAAAATTGGCGTGGTGAGCAACGATTATTATTACATTAAAAGCCTCGATTTTGCGGATGAAGAAATGGTGCCGATACAATTTACCGTGCCGGGCCATACCCGGCGCCGGCAGGATTCCATCCGCAAACAATTGGCTGCATTAACAGAGGCCTATTACCAGACAGCCCAGTATTTACTGATGAACAATAAACGCTGACCGCACCGGAAATAGCTGAAGTTTAGCACACTGAGCCGTGAGGTTAATGATAGAAATCAGTAAAAGAATCTCGCTTCTTAACCTTACTTTTGCGTGTTGTATTTAATGAAAATTTCAGAAAAAACTTGTATCCGTGGCTCTTATTAAAAGCATATCTGGCATTCGTGGAACTATTGGCGGCAAACCGGGCGACACCCTTTCACCGATTGATATTGTAAAATTTACATCCGCTTTTGGCGTGATCCTAAAAAACAATCAACCCGACCAAAAAATAAAAGTAGTGGTGGGGCGCGACGGGCGCATCAGCGGCCCTTTGGTAAACGGTTTGGTGTGCAACACCCTCATTGCAATGGGCATAGATGTGGTGGACCTGGGCCTGAGCACTACCCCTACCGTGGAAATAGCCGTACCGGCAGAAAATGCCAACGGCGGCATCATACTCACGGCCAGCCACAACCCAAAAGAATGGAACGCCCTGAAACTCTTAAATGAAAAAGGCGAATTCATTTCGGCTGAAACAGGCCTGGAGCTGCTTGAAATTGCTGCTGCAGATGACTTTCAATATGTAGCTGTAGATAAGTTGGGAACCATTACGGCTGACGACACTTACATGCAAAAACATATTGACGCGATATTGAATTACCCGTTGCTGAATCAAAAAGCCATTGCTGAAAAAAACTTTAAAGTGGTGGTAGATGCCGTTAATTCAACCGGGGCCACTTTTGTACCCGCATTGCTCAATGCATTGGGCGTTGAAAACGTGATCGTGCTGAACGCGGAAATAACAGGCGATTTTGCTCACAACCCTGAACCACTTCCACAGCACCTGAGAGAATTGAGCAGTACTGTGGTAAAAGAAAAAGCCCACCTGGGCATAGCTGTAGACCCTGACGTGGACAGGCTTTGTTTTGTTTGTGAGGATGGCAGCATGTTTGGCGAGGAATATACTTTGGTAGCTGTTGCAGACTATGTACTGTCTCACCGCAAGGGCAATACCGTAAGCAACATGAGCAGCACAAAAGCCCTGAAAGAAATTACGCTAAAACATGGCGGCGAGTATTTTCCCTCTGCAGTAGGCGAAGTGAATGTGGTGAATAAAATGAAAGAACACGACGCCGTGATAGGCGGTGAAGGTAATGGCGGCATTATTGTGCCCGACTTTCATTATGGCCGGGACGCACTCATCGGCATCGCGTTGTTCCTGAGCCACCTTGCCAACCAGAAAAACGGCATCAAATCGTTAAGGAATAAATATCCCCACTATTTTATCAGTAAAAATAAAATTGAACTGGATAAAGGTGTAGATGTGAAAGCCATCTTTGAAAAAATAAAAAAGATATACGCACGGCAACCCATCAACGTGGAGGACGGCCTGAAAATAGAGTTTGATGAAGACTGGGTGCACCTGCGCACCTCTAACACCGAACCCATTATTCGCATCTACAGCGAAAGCGATTTTGAGACCAAAGCGAATAATATTGCTCAAAAGCTGATGCAGGATATTAAGGAAGCGATGGCTTAGTGTTGTACCGCGTTATCGTAGTGAAAGGCGCAGCGCTTTTTATTTCAGTTTCAAATCATTTATTTTTTCATATTCGATGGAGAGAATTTATTTAGACAATGCTGCAACAACTGCTTTAGACAAAGAAGTTTTGGACGCCATGATGCCTTACCTTACCACCCAGTTTGGCAATCCTTCATCTATTTATTCCTATGGCCGCGAAACAAGGCTGGCGGTTGAAACTGCGCGCAAAAGCGTGGCCCGGCATTTAAACGTGCAGCCCGGCGAAATTTTTTTTACAAGCGGCGGCACCGAAAGCAACAACACGGCCATCATCACATCCATCAGAGACCTGGGTTGTAAACACATTATATCATCGTGTATTGAACATCACGCCGTATTGCATACCATTGAGCATTATAGCTGCGAGCCTGATGTGTCGTACAGCTTTGTAAACCTTTTGCCCAACGGCCATATTGATCTGAACAACCTGGAAGAACAACTTGCTTCGCAAAACCAGAAATGCCTAATAACCCTTATGCATGCCAACAACGAAATTGGCAATTTGCTCAGCATAAAAGCCGTAAGTGATCTTTGTAAAAAATATGGCGCCATCTTCCATTCTGATTGCGTGCAAACCGTGGGGCACTATCCAATTGATTTGAAACGGATGGACATAGATTTCATTTCCGCATCAGGACATAAATTTCACGGACCCAAAGGCGTAGGTATTTTGTACGTAAACAGCAGGCTGCAGATCAAACCCCTGATTTATGGCGGCGGGCAGGAACGCAACATGCGCGCCGGCACCGAAAATGTTTACGGCATTGCAGGCTTTGCTAAAGCGCTTGAAATTTCGATGAACAATTTCCCTGAGGAATCCACCTACATAAAAGGTTTAAAAGATTACATGATTCAACAGTTACAGGAAAAGATAGAAGGGGTAAGTTTTAATGGAGACTACAATGGTAGTTGCCTTTACCGCGTGCTGAATGTTTCTTTTCCTAAAACTGATAAATCTGAAATGCTGCTGTTCAATCTTGACATTAACGGAATTTGCGTATCAGGGGGCAGCGCTTGCAGCAGCGGCGCAAGCCAGGGCTCTCATGTCATACAGGCCATTAATAAAGATGATACCCGCGTGGCAGTAAGGTTTTCATTCAGCAAATACAATACAAAGGAAGAAGTGGATGCGGTTGTGGAGAAATTGAGGGATCTTATTTAGAAAAACACCATTAACTGGCAACCTGCTCAAATCTCGTGTCCCATTTTTTCCTTTTTAGTACGCAAATAGTTTTCGTTGTGAATATTGCAAACGGTTACGATAGGCACAGCCTCAGTCACTTCAAGGCCATAGCCGATCAGCCCGACGCGCTTTTTGGGATTATTGCTCAGCAGCCGCAGTTTGGTAACATTAAGGTGCCGTAAAATTTGTGCGCCTACTCCATAATCGCGTTCATCCATTTTAAAGCCCAGGTGCAGGTTGGCCTCCACGGTATCCATGCCTTCTTCCTGCAGCTTGTAGGCTCTTAGTTTGTTCAGCAATCCAATGCCGCGCCCCTCCTGGTTCATGTATAAGATCACACCTCTGCCTTCCAGTTCCACCATTTTCATGGCCTTATGCAACTGGTCTCCACAATCGCAACGGAGCGAACCAAGAATATCGCCCGTAAAACAGGAGGAATGCACGCGCGTAAGCACCGGCTCTCCTTTTTCCCACTCGCCTTTAATTAGCGCCATGTGCTCGTTATTGTTATTTTTTTCTTTAAAAGCCACCATGGTAAAATTGCCGTATTTGGTTGGCATATTTACCCGAACCACCTCGTCTATCAAAGTATCTCTTTCCAGGCGGTATTCGATCAGGTCTTTAATGGAGATGAGCTTTAAGTCAAATTTTTTGGCCACTATTTCAAGATCGGGCAGGCGCGCCATGGTGCCATCATCGTTCATAATCTCAACCAGCACCGAGCCGTAGGGATAATGAAAACCCGCCAGCCTTGTTAGATCCGTAGCTGCTTCGGTATGCCCTACCCGGCGCAAAACGCCACCGGTTTTGGAACGCAGGGGAAAAATATGACCAGGGCGGCCAAGGTCTTCAGGAATTGTATTGAGATCGTTCAGCGCAGCAATGGTCTTGGCCCTGTCGGATGCTGAAATACCCGTACCACAACCATGCCCCAGCAGGTCAACCGAAACCGTAAAAGCAGTTTCGTGCAGGGCTGTATTATTAGTAACCATCGGGGTGAGGCCTAATTCATCGCATCGCTCTTCAGGCAGAGGTACACATATCAGCCCACGACCGTTTTTTGCCATAAAATTGACAATCTCCGGAGTTATAGCAGCGGCAGACCCGATAAAATCGCCTTCATTCTCACGATCTTCATCGTCAACTACAATTACCAGTTTTCCGTTACGAACATCTTCTATCGCACTCTCAATGGAATCAAACATTACTTGAAAATTTTGGCAAAGGTACGGTTTATTGATGTTAGGTATGCGGGGCACTCCTGCCTGACAAAGGCTTTCACAGTGTTTTCACAATAGGGTTACACACTGGTTATTCGCTCCAATACACCCGCTTTACTCTTTGTGAAATGCCGGTCATAATTTCGTAGGGAATAGTGCCTATGCTGGCGGCCAGTTCTTCTACAGATAATTGTTCACCAAAAATGATTACGTCATCACCCTCACGCACATCTGCAATGTCAGTGATATCAATCATCGTCATATCCATACAAACGGTGCCTATTACAGGCGCGGGTTGCCCTTTCACAAGCATTTTACCTACGCCGTTGCCAAAACGCCTGCTGTATCCATCGGCATACCCAATACGCACGGTGGCAATTACCGAATCACTGGCTGCCACACCGCGCCGGTTATAACTTACGGTTTCGCCCTTTTTAATTGATTTGATTTGTGCAATGGTTGACCTCAGCGTGAGCGCGGGTTGTAAATGTGGCGCTCCTACGCCATACAGGCCAATGCCCAACCGGACCATGTCCATTTGTAATTGCGGCAGCCTTACAATGCCGGATGAATTGGCAATATGCCTGAGGAAAAGATAACCTAATACTTGCTGCAATTGCGTTGCAGCTTCGTTGAGCCATTGATACTGGAGCATGCTGAAAGCGTCTTCAGCCTTGTCTTCGCTGGCTACAAGGTGTGAAAACACCGATACTATTTTTAAATATTCATTTCCTTTTAAAATTTGAGCCAGCTTATTGATATCTTCCCTGGCAAAGCCCAGGCGGTTCATGCCGGTTTCAATTTCAATGTGCACGGGATAATTTTTAAAACCGTTGTCTTTTAAATGCTGCTGAAAAGCATCCAATATTTCAAAAGAAAAAATATCCGGCTCCAGGTTGTTTTCGGTAATGGCATCAAATGCATTGGCTTCTGAATTGAGTACCATAATGGGCAACGTTGTTCCCGCCCGCCGCAGGTCCACGCCTTCATCGGCATAGGCCACACCCAGGTAGTCAGCTTTATGGTATTGCAACAGGCTGGCCACTTCTGCGCCGCCGCTGCCATAGGCAAAAGCTTTTACCATTACCATAATTTTGGTTTGCGGCTGTAGCAATTGTTGAAACGTTTTAAAATTATGTGCGATCGCATCCAGGCTGATCTCTAAAATGGTTTGATGCGCTTTTTGTTCCAGCAGGGAAACAATGCTTTCAAACGCAAACATACGTGCGCCCTTTACCAATATCACTTCTTCTTTAAAATCAGATGAGCGGAAGCGACTGATAAAATCTGCGGTGCCGCTGCAAACTGAAAACTGCAGGTTATGCGGCGCGCCTGCCATGATGCCCGGCATTACAGTCTGCATATCCTTCCCAATGGCGATCAGCCTGTTTACGCCATGCTTGTGCAATAAAGTGGCAACGCCGGAGTAAAGCTCAACAGGGTTACTTTTATTATCCACAAATTCAGAAAGTATGACCGTTTTTTTCTGGCCACGGGCCTGCTGTTCCAAAAAATCCAGTGCAATGGAAAATGAATTGATGTCTGCGCTATAACTATCATTGATGATGGTGCAACCGTTGATGCCTTTTTTAAATTCAAGCCGCATATTTACAGCGTGCAGGCTTTTCATCCGCTCCGTAATTATGCGAACATCCACCTGCAGGTATAATAAAAGTGTGCAACAGGTAATGGCGTTTTCTATAGAAGCATTATCCGTAAACGGAATGTGGATGCTGAACGTGGTTTCTCCATGCTGCAGCACAATGCTTGTGTGTAGGTTTTGCTTGCTTACCGACATCACTTTTACGGCATTTGTTTCGCCATAACCCCATGAAAAAAACGAAGCGCTGAGCCGGTGAATGTTTTTTTGCAATAAAACATCATCACCGTTACCAATCAGCACTTTGGAATGCGTAAAAAGTTTTAGTTTTTCCTGTAATTTTTGTTCATTGTCTGTAAAGCCTTCGCTGTGCGCTTCGCCAATGTTGGTGACCACGCCAATGGTTGGCTTGATCATGTTTTGCAGCTTTTGCATTTCTGCGGGTCTGCTGATGCCTGCCTCAAAAATAGCCAGCTCATCACCTATAGCTAATTGCCACACGCTAAGCGGTACACCAATTTGAGAATTGTAGCTTTTCGGGCTCCGTGCGATTCTTTTATCTGCCTGTAATAATTGATACAGCCATTCCTTTACCACGGTTTTGCCATTACTGCCGGTAATGCCAATCACATCAATATGAAATTGCGCGCGGTGATGCGCGGCCAGTTGCTGCAGGGCCTGAAGTGCATCGTTTACTTTTATAAAAATAGCTCCGGGGTAATCATCTTGCCTTATTTGCTGAGACACTACAAAATACCTCAGTCCTTTTTTGTACAACTCGTCAATAAACAAATGGCCATTGCGGCGCGGGCCTTTCAGGGCAAAAAATAATGTGGTATCTACTGAAGTAAGCTTGCGGCTGTCGGTGAGTAACATATCTATCATTGCATCCGAATGTGGAATGCCGGCAGAGATGATTTGGGAGATATGTTGTAAGGAGTAGATGATCTTAACCGTTTACAGATGTGATTGAGATGCAGGTTGCGTTGTTGCCTAATGCTAATTACAATCTTAACATTATTTACTTTCTTTCACCGTTTTTCTGCCCATACTTTCGTAATAAAAACCAAGTTCTTTCATTTTTTCAAGACTGTAAATATTACGCCCATCAAAAATAACCTTGCTTTTTAATATTTTTTTTATTCTTTCAAAATCGGGGTTGCGAAATTCGCTCCATTCCGTTACTATTAACAGCGCGTCAGCATCTTTCAGTGCCTCGTACTGGTTTTTGGCATAAGTAATAGTATTGCCCAAAATTCTTTTTGTATTGGGCATGCCCTCAGGATCAAAAGCCCGTATGGTAACGCCTTCTTCTAATAGTTCGCGGATCAGATCGAGCGCAGGGGCATCACGAATATCGTCCGTTCCGGGTTTGTAAGACAAGCCCCACAGCGCAAAAGTTCTAGATGAAAGATCTTTGCCATAATATTTTTTGAGTTTTTTTACCAATATTTTCTTCTGGCTCTCATTCACATCTACCACAGCATTCAGCAATTTGAAGTTGTACTTGTACTGCTTTGCCGTTGCGTTTAATGCCTTTACATCTTTAGGAAAACAACTGCCGCCGTAACCAATGCCGGGAAACAGAAAGCGCTTACCGATCCTGGTATCGCTGCCAATGCCCAGCCGCACAGCGTCTACATTTGCGCCGGTAAGTTCGCAAAGGTTGGCTACTTCATTCATAAACGAAATGCGCATAGCCAGGTAAGAATTAGCCACGTATTTGGTCATTTCAGCGCTGCGCTCATCCATATAAAAGATGGGGTTGCCCTGTCTTACAAAAGGCTGGTACAACTCGTTCATTACTTCAATGGCTTTTTCTGATGATGCGCCGATGACGATGCGGTCAGGTTTTAAAAAATCTTCTACCGCCGCGCCTTCGCGTAAAAATTCGGGGTTGGACACCACGTCAAAAAGATCTTTTGAAAGTTTTTTAGCCAATACTTCGGTTACCTGGCCAGCCGTGCCTACAGGTACCGTACTTTTATTTACGATCACTTTGTACGTGGTGATGACTTCAGAAAGATCATCGGCAACACGCAGCACGTATTTCAGGTCGGCCGCACCATCGGCGCCGGGCGGTGTGGGAAGGGCTAAAAAAATAATGTCAGACTTGTCCACCGCATCTTTCAGGTCTGTGGTAAAAATCACGCGTTTTTCCTTCAGGTTTCTTTGCAAAAGGATGTCAAGCCCAGGCTCAAAAATGGTAGGAATACCTTTTTGAAGCTGCTTCACTTTTTCTTCCACTACATCCACACATATTACATGGTTACCCGTTTCTGCAAAGCATACGCCTGTTACCAACCCAACATAACCTGTACCGATTACTGCTATTTTCATTGCGCAAATTTAAGGTGCAAATATATGCTAACAGCAACGAGGTGAATTAGATAGGCCAATCAGGCTGGGCACTGAAGGCACTATCGGCAGAACGAGTCAAAAAAAATTCCTAACCAGTTGACCATAGTCAATTTATTGCTGCAGAAGAACTCATTACTAATTGATTATCAGCCAATAGTATCATACGAAAACATGGTTACAATTTGTTAACATTTGATAACAAAATGTTAAAGCTTATTCCTTTTCTTTGCGGCTGAAACCAATTAAAATTTACATTTTTATGTTAAAAAAAGTCTATCTTTTTGTTGTCTCAATGTTATTTGTGGCAGCATTAAATGCACAGGTTACCACTTCAGGCATTAGTGCTACGGTTAGAAATTTTGAAGAGAATCCTCTTCAGGGCGCGACCGTAACTGCCATACACACACCAACAGGTACAAAGTATGCAGGTACAACCAACGAAAATGGCCGGATCAACCTGGCAAATATGCGAGTGGGCGGACCTTACCGCGTGGAAATAACTTATGCAGGGTACACACCCAATATTCAGGATGATGTGTATCTGGAACTTGGCCAACCATTTATTTTAAATGTAACACTATCTACCGGCCAGGCGCTGGAAGAGGTGTATGTGGTAGGTACGGCCAATGCACTGATGCGTAAAGACAGAATTGGTACAGCTACGACCGTTACCCGCGCACAAATTGATAATCTTCCTTCAATTTCAAGGAGCGTTAACGACCTTACCCGCCTTACACCGCAGGCAAGCAATAACGTTGGCGCCATGGGGGGAGGAAATTACAGGTCTAATAACTTTACAGTTGATGGCGCTAATTTTAATAACCAATTTGGTATTGGGCAAAATGTTCCTGCACAGGGTTCGCCCATTTCTTTAGATGCCTTAGAGCAGATATCGGTAAACCTTACCCCTTATGACGTGCGCCAGACAGGCTTTACCGGCGCGGCCATCAATGCGGTAACCC
>JAFAFV010000140.1 GCA_023423285.1 Bacteroidota bacterium | reverse complement strand
CATAATTGGGGTGCGAAATATCGACCACGTGCAGCAAAATATCTGCCTCGCGCACTTCATCCAGCGTACTTTTAAAGCTTTCTACCAGGTGGTGCGGCAACTTGCGAATAAAGCCCACCGTATCGCTCAATAAAAAAGGCGTGTTTTCAAAAACTACTTTGCTCGTCGTTGTATCAAGCGTGGCAAATAATTTATTTTCTGCAAATACGTCTCGTTTGCTCAGCAAATTCATTATCGTGCTTTTGCCAACATTCGTGTAACCAACTAAAGCCACACGAATAAATTCGCCACGGTCTTTGCGTTGCGTAAAAGATTGTTTGTCAATTTCGGCCAAACGCTTGCGCAGCAAAGAAATTTTATCGCGAACGATACGACGGTCAGTTTCAATTTCCGTTTCACCCGGACCGCGTGTACCAATACCGCCACCCAGCCTTTCAAGGTGCTTCCACATACCGCGCAGGCGTGGTAAAATGTATTGGTATTGCGCCAATTCTACCTGTGCCTTTGCCTGCGCGGTTTTAGCACGACGGGCAAAAATGTCAAGAATGAGGTCTGAGCGGTCAATGGTTTTTATATTGATGACCTTTTCAATATTATTGATCTGTGCACCGGAAAGTTCATCGTCAAAAATGGCAATGTTGATGTCGTGTTCGCGAATATAATCGGCTATTTCTTCCAGCTTGCCTTTACCTACAAAAGTGCGGCTGTCAGGATGCTGCAACTTTTGTATGAACCTTTTTTTTGTTTCTGCCCCTGCGGTTTCTGCCAGAAATGCCAGTTCATCCAGGTATTCATTTACCTGCTGCTCGGTTTGTTCTTTACCAACAATACCTACAATCACTGCCGTTTCTGTACCCTGTATTATATTTTTCTTTTCAATCATTCATTAAAATTTGGGGAAAACAAATGTACGAACCCCGAAGCAAAGGTTATACATCAATACAAATTTGATGCCTTATAAAGGCAACAATGAACAGATTGCAACGCAATAACGATAGCTATCAGACTAAAATAAAGCATCCACTTTCTCAAACCTTATCTTTGCCAAAACTGTGTTACCATGTTACAACTACAAGTGTTAAGGCAAAATGTGCAGGAAGTGAAAGACCGCCTGGCAGTGAAGAATTTTAAAAATCCTGAACTCGTGGACGATGTGATCGGGCTGGATGATCAGCGTAAAAAACTGCAATTAGAGTACGACACCACGCAACAACAGGTAAACGCTGCGTCAAAAGAAATTGGCATGCTAATGGGTAAAGGTGAGCACCATGCTGCTGAGGCAAAGAAAAAAGAAGTGGCAGAACTGAAAACCAGGCTGCAACCTATTAACGAACAACTAACGGCTACTGAAGCGCAGTTGCAGGAAATACTGGTGCAGTTACCCAACCTTCCTTCTGTGCTGGTGCCAAAAGGCACAGGCGCTGATGATAATGAGGTGGTAAAAGAAGGCGGATTAAAACCGTCGTTGCCGCAAGGCGCGGTTCCACACTGGGATTTGATTAAACAATACAATATTGTGGATTTTGAAATTGGCGCAAAACTCACGGGCAGCGGCTTTCCGCTATATATTGGTGATGGCGCCCGGCTGCAAAGAGCGCTGGTTCAGTACTTTTTAGATTACAACATTGCAGCAGGGTATATGGAGTATCTTCCGCCTTTCATGGTAAATGAAGCCTCGGCCTACGGCACAGGCCAGTTGCCTGATAAAGAAGGCCAGATGTATCACATGCAACTGGATAATTTTTATTTGATTCCCACATCAGAGGTGCCGGTTACCAACATTTATCGCGATGAAATTGTAAAAGCCACGCAGTTGCCTATTAAGATGACAGCCTACTCGCCGTGCTTTCGACGTGAGGCTGGCAGCTTTGGCAAGGATGTACGAGGTTTGAACAGGGTGCACCAGTTTGAAAAAGTAGAGATCGTTCAATTGACGCATCCTGAAAAAAGTTATGAAGCACTGGATGAAATGGTGGCGCACGTAGAAGGGTTGCTGGCTTCGCTAGAATTGCCTTACCGCATCCTCAGGCTTTGTGGCGGCGACATGTCATTTACATCGGCGCTTACCTACGATTTTGAAGTGTGGAGCGCGGCACAGGAGCGCTGGCTGGAAGTAAGCTCTACCTCTAATTTTGAAAGCTACCAGACCAACCGCATGAAGATTCGCTTTAAAGATGATAATGGTAAAACACAGCTTACACATTCGCTAAACGGAAGCTCACTGGCATTACCACGCATTGTAGCCTGCCTTCTTGAAAACAACCAATCAGCCAATGAAATTAGTTTGCCTGTAGCGCTGCACCCTTACTTTGGCAAATCATCCATAAAAAAGCCATAGGCACTTATGCAGGTTGTTAGGCACCAGGTTAAAAATAGCTGTGCAAAACACGTTTCTTTTATAAGATTCTGTAAATTGCCATATACTGCTTTATTTAACAATCAAAAAAATCAAAAGTGAAAAAGATCATTCTATCAGCTTTTGCAGCTACTGCTATTCTAATGGCATGCACGCCAAAAGCCTCGCCAACTTCGGGTAATACTACTGAAAATGGAATGCCAGCCGTTGCTGGAACACTTGCCGCAGACGTAGCCTCAGGGCATACTATTTTTACAACGAACTGTACAAAATGTCATGGCGAGAAAACAAAATATGTAACCTCACACACATATGCAGAGGCCATACCGGTTATGAATTCCATGGCAAAAAAAGCCCGCCTCACCCAGGAACAAATCAATCAACTGGCAGCTTACGTATATTCTGTATCTAAAAAATAAAAAAAGGAAGCCTTTTTGTTATAGTGCTTACCAGTTACGAAAATTGATTTACGTAGTACGATTTTTTACGTACTTTAGTGGAACAAAAAAAACCGCATGCCAGCTATCAACATTATAAAAAATCAGCACCTGTTGTGGCGTGCCGGTTTCGGCCCCTCAGCAGAACAATTATCCGAGCTGTCTAAATACACGCCTGTACGCTACTATAAAGTTCTGGCAAAAGCCTCTGAAGCTAAACCAACTTACATAAATGTTGCCAGCGAAAGCCTGGTAGATATGTATGAGGGAGCAATGGATGCAGGCGCAAGAGCCAGTTTGAATGAGGCAGACCGCCGCAACCTGGCTCGCATGCAAAGAGAGGCCGTGCGCGACCTGAACCTTTACTGGCTAAAGGAAATAATTAGCAGCCCTGCGCAATTGCGTGAAAAAATAGCCTTCTTTTGGCACGGGCATTTTGCCAACCGTAACCAAAATATTTTTTATAACCAGTTGCTGCTTCACTCCATTCGTGAAAATGCTTTAGGCAATTTTGGCACTTTGCTAAAAGAAGTTTCCCACTCCGCAGCCATGCTGTTCTTTTTAAACAATCAGCAAAACCGGAAAGGCAGGCCCAATGAGAATTTTGCCCGGGAGGTGATGGAACTTTTTACATTAGGCCGCGGGCATTATACTGAGAACGATATTAAAGAAGCTGCGCGAGCTTTTACGGGGTGGACAGCCAACAACCGTGGCGAGTTTGTCTTTCGTAAAAATTTTCATGATGCTGATGAAAAAAACTTCATGGGCAAAAAAGGAAATTTCAACGGAGACGATATCTTAGACATGCTGCTGGAAAATAAACTGACAGCCCGATACATTACTGAAAAAATTTACCGGTTTTTTGTAAATGAAAAAGTAGATGAAAATAAGGTCGCCCATCTTGCTGATCTATTTTATAAAACTAATTACGATATCAGCAAATTAATAGACAGCATTTTTACTTCAGATTGGTTTTACAATGAAAAAAACATTGGTGTAAAAATCAAATCTCCAATAGAATTATTGGTGGGAATGCAACGCATGGTACCTATGCAACTGGCAAATGAAAATGCACTGATCCAGCTGCAAAGGTTGTTAGGACAGTTGCTCTTTTTTCCCCCCAACGTAGCAGGATGGCCTGGCGGCAAAAGCTGGATAGATAGCAGTACACTAATGGCGCGGCTGCGCATTCCACAAATGTTTACAGACAAAGATGAACTGAACCTTACTCCCAAGCAAGACGATGACCAGCAAATGGGCCGAAGAGAAAATGCAACTGCAGTTACCAGAAAAAAAAATTCGTACGGCATCAATACAACGATAGACTGGCCGCGATACATGGCTAACTATCAAAATGTTAAAAAAGAAAACCTGATGCAGGCCATCAAACAAAATTTATTGCAGGTAAATGCACCCGCACTTGAAAATGCTTTAGGTAAAACAGTTGATGTTTCAAGCCGCGAATCCTACATCAAAACCGTTACCATACAGTTGATGAGCACGCCTGAATATCAAATGTGTTAAAACAAAAATGTAAGGCCATGTTAATTAAACGTAAAGAGTTTTTACAAATAGGATCGCTGGCAACAGCCTCCGTCATGCTTCCTAAATTTTTAAAAGCATTTGAGAACAAGGCGTTGGTTCCGCAGGGGAACAAGGTGGTGGTGGTGCTGCAGCTAAGCGGCGGCAATGATGGTTTGAACACCGTGATCCCCGTTCGCAATGATATTTATTATAAGCTGAGGCCTTCTCTATCTATCAGCAAAGCGCAAACGGCTACACTTACTGACGATGTAAGTTTACACCCCACGCTTACAGCATTAAAAGCATTGTATGATGAAGGCAACCTGGCTGTTTTGAATAACGTCGGTTATCCCAATCCTGATCGTTCCCATTTTAGAAGCATGGATATTTGGCACTCGGCAAGCCAGAGCAATCAATACTGGAACACCGGATGGATCGGGCGCTACCTTGACGCGCAGTGTAAAGGCTGTGCACGTCCCACCCAGGCGCTTGAGGTAGATGATGTGCTGAGCCTTGCCTTGAAAGGAGAACAGAACAACGCCATTGCTTTTCAAAATCCGCAAAGGCTTTTTGGCATAGCCAATGAAAAATATTTCAGGGATGTGATGAAAAACCACGCGGATCATCATGAGGAAATGCCGGTTGAATATTTATATAAAACAATGGCACAAACGCTTTCTTCGGCAGACTATATCTTTAAACAAAGCCGCCTGCGGCCTACCAGCACCAGCTATCCCAATACAGAACTGGGAACAGGCTTAAAAACCATCGCTTCTTTGATATTTTCTGATATTAATACCAAAGTATATTATATATCACTGGGCAGCTTTGATACGCACGTGGGTCAGAACGCCCAGCAAACAAGGCTTTTTGCCCAACTTAACGAAGCTGTTAAAGCTTTTACAGATGATTTAAAAAAGAATGGAAGGATGGAAGATGTGCTGCTATTTACCTTTTCAGAATTTGGAAGGCGCGTGGCGCAAAATGCCAGCAATGGCACCGATCACGGAACAGCCAACAATATGTTTCTCATCAGCGGCGGACTTAAGCAAAAAGGTATATTAAATGCATTGCCCGATCTTACTGATCTTAAAGATGGCGACCTTCAATATAAAATTGATTTTAAAGAAGTGTATGCAACGGTTTTATCCAAATGGCTGCAGGCTGATGCTGATACCATTTTAGGAGCCAAATACAATACACTCAATTTTATATAGAACCTTGAAGCCTGCTTAAAATATTTCTGGCTTTAGTAAGCAAAGCAGTTTTGTTTCCATCAAGCCCTCCACCGCTGTAAATATTCATTTCAATTTCAGTTAGCAGGTTCAGCACTTCTTCCTGCAATGCAGCAGTAACATTATTATCTGCCATGGATTGTTTTAAAGATGTACGGTTGAACAATACCGCTGGCAGCGCAAATCTATCTTCAAAAAACTTCATAATGCCCTGCTTTAAAAAATCATAAAACGCATTGCCTGTGTGGTGCCTTGCATCGGCAGCTTGTTGAAGATAAGCATCCATACTGTTTGAAGATTTGACCTGGGTAGCCACGGTATGTGTATTTTTTTGTACAACAACCGGCGACTGGTGCACGCGGTCTTTTTTTCTTTTATTGATGAACAATAGCAACAATAATAAAGCCAGTACAATACCTCCTCCGATGATCAGTGCGTTTGGCGTATACTGGGTGGTTTCACCAATATTTGTAGAAGGCAATATTATGTTTCGTTGCTGTTCTTTGCGAATGTAGAACGTGATGGGCCGGTTGGTAATGGTATTTAAGCGGTTGTTCAGCGTGTCAAAATAAGAAAACTGTATAGGCATGATGGTGTATGAACCTTCTGCCGCGCCGCTAAAGGGAATACCGAACACTTTATACCCGCCGGCGCTGCGTGTATATTTGTCTTTTATTTGTACTGGCTGCACATTAATGCCTGCCGGCCATTCAATTTTTGGCATGGTTACTTTGCTAAAATCTCCCTTGCCTACAATAGTAATGGTAAGCACACCCTGCTCGTTTGGCGCCAGCTCATTTTTGTTCAGTTGAATATTCATCCTGAAATCTCCTGCAGCGCCCGTGTATTGCAAAGATTTCGGGGCATTGCTTGCACTTAAAACATTGATGGTAATAGGTAGCGATGAAATGGCAAAGTGAATATAGTTGCCATCAAGCGTATAATCTTCACGCACGCCGTTGAGTAACTCAATTTTGTTGCCGTTATCATCAAGCACACGAATTTTATTTCCCAGGGTCAGCGCATCTAACTCAAGCTTACCGGTTTCAGAGGGTATCAGTTGCACTTTTTTGATGGTGTGAACGTCAAACCGGCGGCCGTCAATGGTTTCGCGGCTTATTAAGTTATCGCGCGGTGTTATGATGTCTTTATAATCAAACCCATAGAACGAAGGATTTTTCAGTATGGAAGATTCCGACTCAAAAGCCGAGTACAATTTATAAGTAGCAATGATCGGCTCTCCCACATAGCACTCTGTTTTGTTCACACTTACCGTAATATACAGGTTGTCCCTGATCCTGTCATCCAGCGGAACATAATTACCCTGTGCAAAAAGCAGGTTTACCTGCAGGGCAAAAATAAATAACAACGCTTTTTTCATATTTGGGTACGTGTTCAAAAGTCAAATCAAAGATCGCCCAATTGGGGCCTTACAACTATTTCTTCAACGCAGGCAGCGGCAGAAAGCTGCGAAGCGGCATACACCATTTGAGCTATATCCCCCGGTTGCATAATCCTGCTTTCGCTGTTATCAAAATCGCTCCAGGAATCGGTCATAACAGCGCCGGGAAGTACTGCCGTTACTTTTACGCCATGTGGCATCAACTCGTGCCGCAAATTTTTGCTAAAGCCCAGCAGCGCGTATTTGCTGATGCTGTAAGAGCCGCCACCTGGGTATGCTTTTAAAGCCGCCACAGAGCTGATGTTAAAAATATGTCCATTTTTTTGCCGCATCATGTATGGAGCAATTTTTCGTGTGATGTAGTAAGCGCTATACAAATTTACGGCCACCTGGCTTTCCAGCGAGCCGTCCGGCTCATCCAACACATTGCCTGGTTGAAAAATGCCGGTATTATTTACAAGTACATCCGGACCCGCCTTTTTAAGGCACCATTCAGCGAATGCTATGGCATTATCCTTTGATGAAAGATCGAAGGCTTTTGCAGCGATCTCTATATTGCTGTACTTCGTTTGCAAATTTTCCATGGCTTTGTAAAGCTTTACATCGCTGAGCGATGTAAGCAACAGATTGTGGCCGTTTTGTGCAAATATTTCTGCTATCGCAAATCCAATTCCGCGCGAAGCGCCTGTAATGATCACGTTCATACTTTAAGTTTCTCATACGAAATAACAAAACTTTGACCAAAGGGTTGGTGCTTCTCTGTGTAAATCGATTTCCCCTTAGCTTCGCAGCTATGAAGTACAGGCATCTGTTTTTTGATTTGGACCATACACTTTGGGATTTTGATTCGAACGCTAAACTGGCGTTGCTGGATTTGTATGAAACTCTTTCGCTAAATGAAAAGGGTGTAGATGATTTTGAAAAATTCTACAGCAACTACCTGGTTCACAACCATGCTTTATGGGCCAAATACCGGCAAGGCCTGGTGCAGCAGGCCGAACTACGCGTGAAGCGCATGCGTCTTGCCCTGCTTGATTTTAAGATTGGAGACAATGCACTGGCCGAAAACATGAGTAAAAAGTTTTTGGAATTGCTGCCTACGCGCAATGTATTGTTTCCATATGCGCTGGAAATATTAGAGTACCTGAAAGGAAAAAACTACAGCTTACATCTCATTACCAATGGTTTTGAAGAAGTGCAACATCATAAGATCAACAATGCCAGGATCAGCCATTATTTTGAAGAAGTTTTTACCTCTGAACGATGCCTGAGCCTGAAGCCAAATAAAGAAATCTTTGAATTTGCCCTCAACTTTACCAAAGCTGATGTGAACGAAAGTATCATGTTGGGCGACGATCTGGAAGCGGATATCATTGGCGCCTATAAAGCCGGGCTTGACCAGGTGTATGTGAACCACCATCAAAAACCACACAATTTTAAGCCCACTTACGAGGTATTTTCTCTAAAAGAACTCGAAGACATATTATGACCTGGCGGCCGACCAGTTGTTGTTAAAAAAATTTAACACACAAAACGAAGGTTTTCGTGTAAAGCATCATCTAACCTATATGGAACCCATTGGGAACCTAATAATTTAAAAAACAGAAACAATGAAAAAAAAAATCATTCTTGCCGCAGCCATCAGCGTGTTTAGCGTTACGGCTACATTCGCTCAAACGGAGCCTGCCAAACCTGAAAGAAAAGAAAGAACTGAAAGAAGGGGCGACATGCAGCGCAACCCAATGGCCGACCTGAAACTTAGCCAGGCACAGGACAAGCAGATGAAAACCATCGCCGAGGAAGGTCGAACAAAAGCAGAGGCCATCAGAAATAATGCTTCTCTTTCTGACGAGCAAAAAAGAACACAAATGATGGAGCTGAGAAAAGCACTACACGAAAAGCGCATGGCCGTTCTTACGCCTGAACAAAAGAAGCAATGGGAAGAGCAGGCAAAAGAAAGGGGAAATCGTGACAGAAATGGTGAAAAACGCGGTGCAAAAGCTGATAAAAAAAGCTAATCTGAATAGTCCTAAAATAAGTTGACAGATTTTAAAATTAACCGACTGCCTCTGGTGGTCGGTTTTTTTGTAAATGTACAATGTTTGGCGTTTTCATTTTTAAGGCCAGATGTGGTCTTTGGGTGTTGT
>JAFAFV010000061.1 GCA_023423285.1 Bacteroidota bacterium | reverse complement strand
TACCGGTGGTAAATGCCTGCCTGGCTTATCCAAACATAGATGTGGTGGTGATTGGCGATAAGCTTTCCAAAGATTCGAAGCTAACGGTGGGTGTAGATGCCATAGAACAAATCAGCCGTGTGAACGCCGATCTGTGTTTTTTAGGAACCAATGCCATAGATGTGCCTCATGGTATTACGGATAACGACAGGGATGTGGTACAGGTAAAAAAGGCGATGGTTTATTCTGCTGCAAAGGTGGCCTGCATGACGATTGCTGAGAAGCTGGAAACGTATCAGCCCATGCAGGTGTGCGAACTCAGGAAAATTGATTACCTCATTACAGAACTCGACCCCGGCGATGAAAAGTTGAGGCCGTTTGTAGACGCAGGTATCATGGTTTTATAATCACAACAAAAAGAAAAGTATGAGAAGGTTAATTCAACTGGTTACATTGCTGTTCGTTCTGCTCGGGTTTTCTTTGGGCAGTTTTGCGCAAACGCGCACGGTAAAAGGAGTCGTGTCTGACCAATCCGGGCCATTAGCAGGCGCCACCGTTACGGTTAGCGGCACCAATACCGCCACCACAACCGCAGAAGACGGAACGTACACCATTCAGGCGGGCGCAAACAGCACGCTGATTTTTTCTTATGTGGGGCATGCCACGCAGACAATTCAGGTTGCAAACAGAACTACAATAGATGTGGTGTTAGTTGAAGGAGACGATGCCACAGAGGAAGAGGTGGTTGTAACTGCCGAGTTTGGAATGAAACGTGTAGCAAGGGCTATCGGTTCATCGGTACAGGTGGTAAATGCAACCGAAATTACCGAGTCGGGAAGAGATAATTTTATCTCGGCATTACAGGGTCGTGTTTCCGGCCTTAATATTTCTTCTACCAGCGGCGCCCCCGGGGCATCTACTACCGTTGTTTTAAGAAATATCACTTCTATTTCGGGCAATAACCAACCGCTGTATGTGGTAGATGGTGTGCCTATGAACAATACCACTTACGACCCGCTCAACAGCCTTGTAGGCCCGGCATCCAATGAAAAATGGTCCGTGCGCAACCTGGACTTTGCTTCCCGCGGTAATGATTTCAACCCGGAAGATATTGAATCGGTAACCGTTCTGAAAGGTGCGGCTGCCGCTGCCCTTTATGGTTCTAACGCCTCTAACGGCGCTATAATCATCACTACAAAAAAAGGCCGCGCCGGCAGAGGCAGGGTGAGTTACAATAACTTTTTTAAATGGGATAAAGCTTATGGCTATCCTGATATGCAAGACAAGTATGCCAATGGTAACTATGGCACTACCAACTATTATTATACCAGCAGGTTTGGCGGACTCTATCCCCAGGGAATGAAATTTTACGACAACATTGGAGCCGTTTTGCAAACCGGTTTTACGCAAAGGCACAATTTATCAGTGGAAGCAGGCTCTGAAAAAGCAACCATCAGGGCTTCCGGTTCTATTTCAGACCAGTCGGGTGTAATCAAAACTACGGGAGACGAGCGCATCAACCTGAGCATTTCCGGACAGGCAGAAATTACAAAATGGCTGAGGTTTGAAGGTTCCATGCAATATGCCAACACCGGAACTTCTAAATCTTTAAGAGGTACAGACGGGCCTTTATACCGCGCTATGCTTTGGCCCATTGTAGATGACATGAGCAATTACCTGAATGCCGATGGCTCTCACATGAGATACCCTGAATATTACATTGACCAGGATTTGCTAAACCCATTATTTGCTTTATACAAAAATAAATTCTACGATAAGTCTGACAGGTTTCTTTCTAACGTAGCGTTTAATTTTACTCCTGTGCGTAATACCTTCTTAAGGGCCCAGGTAGGTTGGGATGTGGGTATGCAGATATATGAATCATCGCTGCACCCATACTATAATGCAAGAAATGCAGGCCTGGGTGATTATAACCTGACGCACAATAATTTTTCGGATCCCTCACTGAACATCATTGGCGGATACAACAATAAATTCTTTAATGATAAGTTTACGTTTGGAGCGCAGGTGGGTTATCACCAGCAGGAAAATGCCGTTACACGGCTGGTAACGGGTGGTAGCAAGTATATCATTCCAGATTTTCAATCCATCAACAATGTTGATGTAGCAACGATAATCTCCTCCCAAAGAAATACCAAGCGCAGGATACAAGCTGTTTCCGGGCAGTTTGAGTTTGGATACAATAACATGGCGTTCCTCACCTTAAGGGGAAGAAACGACTGGTCATCCACCCTGCCTGTTCAAAACAATTCTTATTTTTATCCTGCTGTGGAAGCCGCATTCATCGTGAGTGAATTACCTGTTTTTAAACCATTATTGAACACGGTAAGCTACCTCAAACTGAGAGGGGCGATAGCCAGTGTAGGTAAAGATGCAGGCCCGCTTGAGATTGACCCGCAACTGGAGCCTACCAACCTTACGGGCGGCGGCTTTAAATACGGCTTTACAGGACCCAACAGGAGCCTGCGGCCGGAAATGACCACTTCCAAAGAAATAGGCTTTGAGGCAAGACTGTTTAACAACCGCGTGAACATGGACTTTACTTACTTCGATACCTATTGTGCCGACCAGATCGTAAAAGGTTTCAGGCTTAGCTATGGTACGGGGTTTGTGCTGAATAATATGAACGTGGGAGCGTTTAGCACCTGGGGTTGGGAAGCACACATTGATGCTGACATTGTGAAATCGCGCAGTGGCCTTACCTGGAACATGGGTATCAATGCTTCTCATTCCAATTCCTCAGTAGATTTCCTGCCTGAAAATGTTAGCGAGTATTATCATGCCTATACCTGGAACTCAGGAAACATACGCAACGGTATTATGAAAGGCTACCCGATTACTACTGTGACAGGACGCGGGTATTTGAAAAATGATGCAGGCCAGGTTCTTATAGACCCATCTTCGGGCTTACCGGTAGTAGATCCGGCGTGGACTGTAATTGGAGACAGGGAACCGAAACTGAGGTTTGGCATTACAAATAGTCTGTCGTACAAAGCCTTGCGCCTTTCTGCTTTATTTGAAGGCAGGTACAAAGCCACTGTTGTAAACGGAACCAAGAGAGCCATGATGACCAACGGTACAAGCTGGGAGTCAGTAGAATTACGTGAGAGAGGCCCGGTAGTATTTGATGGCGTGTTGAGAGATGGAAAACAAAATACTGCCAATCCTACTAAAAACACCATAGCGGTAGATTACAGAATTTATCCCGGAACCATTTATGGCGGTGGCGATGAGGACTGGCTGGAGACAAACGTGAATTATTTGCGCCTTAGGGAGCTGAGGTTGAATTATATTTTACCAGCTTCAGTTTTGGGCCGTACACAGGTAATATCAGGTGCACGCGTATTCATAGCTGGCAACGACCTGGTTACCTGGACCAATTATTCGGGTATTGACGCGGTGGGTAATACCCTTTCTGCAGCGGCAGGCGGCACAGGCGGCGAAGGATATGACATATGGTCTTTACCCAACCCAAGAGGAATTGCTGTAGGTTTGGCAATCACTTTTAATTAATTTAAATAAATGTTACAATATGAAATGAGCCGTAGAATGATTCACATCAACAGTGATGATTAATTTGGCGAATTCCATGTGACCATTAAAAACATAAAAAACATACACATGAAACGAATACTCATAATAGGTTCATTCATCGTATTACTCACCGGCATCACGGGGTGTAAGAAATACCTGGATGTAAACACGAACATTGATGCTCCGGCGGCTGTGGACGGGTACCTGTACCTGGCCGGCATCCAGCAGGCATATGAAGGCATTTACTGGGACATCAGGGCGCTTGGGCCTCTAACGCAAATGATGGGAACGACCAATTATACCACTTTTGCCTCGCATAGCTATAGCGAGGGCAGCGATGCCGGCGGCGAGCTGTGGCGTATGGTATATTGGATGCAGGGCATGAACCTCGAAAACATGATCAACCAGTCGGAGGCTGCCGAAGACTGGACGCTGGCCGGTATTGGCTATGCCATGAAAGCTTTTTCGTGGGATATGATAACAAAGGTAAATGGGGAGCTAATATTAAAAGATGCGTTTGTACCCGGCTTATTATCTCATACGTACGACTATCAAAAAGACATCTACCCGCAAATACGACAGTGGGCTTACAAAGCCATCGAGCTTTTAGAAAAACCCGATAATCATGATTACGGAACGAAGATCGTTGACAATGATTTCATTTACCGGGGCGATAAATCAAAATGGATCAAGTTTGCATACGGCGTTATTGTAAGGAACCTGGCATCGCTTACCAATAAAACTGATTTTGTAAGCAAATACGGCGATTCATTAGTAATGGCCGCTTCAAAATCATTTCAGACTTCTGCCGATGATGCAACCCTTACCATAGCAGGAGGCTCGCAAAGCGCGCCTTATAGCAGTTTCAATAATTTCTGGGGTACTGCCCGGGCCAATCTAAGTTATTCCTGGTTTCAGCACGAATATGCCGTGTCGGTTTTAACAGGTACCGTTCCGCAGTATGATGAAACGACCGGAGAAAAAACACCTGTTACCGGTAGCGCATTTTCTCCTTACAGGCTAATGCCAAAGCAGATTATTACTGATACGCTTGTTTATGTTACAGGGCACTGGGATCCCCGTATGGCTGTTAAAATAGCTACTACTTCTGATCCTAATTACCAGTATATTGACAACCTGGACAGCATCAAAGCAAGAAAATATTATGGTGGTAGCTTTACAAGCACATCAGGTCCTATTGGCACGGCGCCATCTTTTTACGGCAGAAACATTGCTTCTGCTTTTTCCGGAACTGCAAATAACCCTGCACACGATGGCATTGGCCGCTGGTTATACCGCGATAATGCACCGTATATTCTGATGACCTGTGCCGAGCTGAAATTTTGCCTGGCCGAAGCATTGTGGAAAATGAACAGGAAGGCAGAAGCCTTTACTGCATTTAAAGAAGGTGTGGCGGCTGATATGGCTTTTACAGCCAAATATATTTATCCGGGTACGAAAGGATCACCAACCGGTGGAGATAAAATAACTGCCGGCATTTTTAATGCCGCGGCGCAGGAATACCTGGCGGGTCCTTATGTAAACGGATTGGCAGACTTTTCTTTATCGCACATCATGATGCAGAAATTTGTAGCATTGTACCCCTGGGGCGCGGCCGAGGCATGGGTAGATCAGAGGAAATACCATTATGACATCCGCTATTCCGGCGAGGTACCCAAACTGGGCGATGGCTGGACGGCTACCACGATAGCACAAAAATGGGATAGCGACCCCACTAAAGTGTTTAAAGGTTATTATTTGCGGCCGGCAGAAGTTCAGGGCAGAAGATCTGCATATGCTGTTTTGAACGAGGGTTCGCCGGCCTACCGCATCCGCCCGCGTTACAACTCAGAGTACATGTGGAACAAACCGGCTTTGGAAGGTTTGAAGCCAATATCCGGGCTTGCCGCAAATTACCATACTTCCATGCCCTGGTTTGCATACCCCGGTGAAGCGCCTAATTAATTGAAATTTTAATTTAGTCGTTATGATATAGCCATAAGTAAAATTCCTTACAAACCCGGAACATTATATGGCGTATTACATATGACCATTAAAAACATAAAAAATTAAACACATGAAAATAATCAGACATATTTCAGCAGCTCTTTTGTTGTTCGCTGCATTCTCATGCCAGAAAAATGTGGTGGAGTACGATACAACGCCGGTTGGAGACCTGGCAGAGTTCCAGTTGCATTATATCGTGCCAGTGGCCGCGGTAGACTCTAATAATATATATAAATTTGAAGTGAACGGAATCGTTTATGAAAACGGAACCACCAGTACTGCGGGCGTTTATACTCCTGCGGTAGTACTGTCCACTTACAATTTAGCGCCCACCAGCGCCGCGCGTTTTTATACCACCACGCCTGGCCAGAATAATATCAAGATGTATGCAAGTAATAAGTTTAAGCCCGTTTACGATCAGAACGTAACGCTTACTGCGGGCAAGCAGAATATATTTGTTTACGACTTCAACAAACCCCCAATCGTTTTTGACAACGGGGCTCCTTATCCCAAAAATGTAACCGAGCATAGTGATTCTACGGCATGGATCAAATTTTACAACTTTTTGTATGAAAATGCTACCACGCCTACCACGCTAAAGCTGCAATACCAGTATCAATACACCATGGATATTGTTACAAAAGTAAAAAGCCCCTGGCTGAACCTGGGGCAGCCCGTTGCATTTGGCGAAACTACCGGCTGGCAACCAGTTCCGGTCATTAAAGATGTTCCTTTATCTGCAGGTTCCGCGCGCATTGATTACAGGATCAGAATGATCGGACCCAGCGGGGAAGACTTGGGCAGCCTGCAGATCAATAATGCCTCCAACGCGTTTGTGGATTATTCTGATTTTTGGACTGCTTCTATCGGCCGGGCGTACCACCACGTACTATCTGGTATACGTACAACAGCGCCCCGTACTGCTGTAAGGCAGTATACAGCGCAATAAGTTTTTTCTCCTTTATAAGTAATAGTAATGCCCTGATTTATCAGGGCATTACTTATTGTAAAAATTCTACCTATTCTCAGTTTAAAATAAACATTGTAATAGTAATATAGATGTAGGGCCTATCCTATAAACATAATCTGATATGAATTGCTCGTCAGGCATCAGCGTCATTGTGAAATAATAATTTGGATAAACACCATTTTCATTTATAAAACCCCAAAATTTTTCATGTAAAGTCTTTTTAAAATTTATTTTGATAAAGCTCTTACTCTTCACCGCTAATTCTCAAATACGAATGTTTCAATTTTTTATAAATTTTCCTGGCAGTATTGATACCCTTCCAATCAATAATAATGCAGATGCTTATGATATTTGTGATTATATAAATTTCTGTTTCGATTATTTACGGATATGCGCCCTACTATAGCCCGAAAATGAATCGTTTCTCAAAGTATCCTGTTCGTGTTGTCAGGATTATAGGTTTATTTCATTGAAAAAAATGTACACCTGGCTGTTTTATGCCATTCTATAAGCCCCACTCAGCTGTGGCAGAGCTGGTTCATCAAAAAATTTTGTAAAAAATGTTTTGTAAATAAAAAAAAATTTACAACACAAAATTTTCGCATTTTGTAAATATTTTTCTTGTAAATTTTTAAAAGTTTACACGCAAAAAGTTTACAAGTTAACTGTAAATGCATACCAACCCGTTTTCTGGGGATTCCTCCGCTTCGCGTTCGGAATGACGTGGGAGTGGGTGAGGAATGACGGTTCTCTCTTTTAGTCATGTCGACGCCGCGTGCAGGGACTGTTGCGCCCAGAGGCGGTGGAGAAATCTCCTGAACCTTTAAGCTCTTTAATGATTCCCCCGCTTCACGATCGGAATGACGAAGGAGGGAGGCATCGGAATGTCGTTGGAAAAGGAGCGTTCGGAATGACCTTGGAAAGAGTACGAAAATTACATTGAAAGTAGATTTTCGTATCTTACTTTAAATACTTAAAGTAATGTTTCATAGAAGGCCAATAGCCGCTTTGCTTTTCATTCTTGCAACTTTTTACTTACACGGGCAACAGTTACAGAACGATTTGAATATTTGGACAGAAATAAACCCTGTTGAAAAAGTTTATGTACATACAGACAGGGAAAGTTATTACTGCGGGCAGGATATTTGGTTCAAGGCTTATTTTATGACAGACCTTCTTCCATCCCATCTCAGTTCTTCTATTTATATTGAGTTGCTGGATGCAAAAGGAAACAAAATAGACAAAAAAGTATTTCCGGTTTTTTTGGGCGTGGCGCAGGGGCAGTTAACCCTCTCAAACGACCTGCCAACAGGCAACTACACATTTTTGGCTTACTCGCTTACGATGCTGAACCAAAATGATTTTTTATTTACAAAACAACTGAGGATTTACGGAACGGAAAATAAAAAAGTAAAAAGTATTTCCCTTGCTAAACTGCAACTGAATTTCTTTCCCGAAGGAGGCAGCCTGATTACCGGATTGCAAAACAGGATAGCCTTTAAAGCGAATGATGAAAATGGATTCCCCGCGGATATATTAGTTGAAGTAAAAACAGAAACCGGGGAAACCCTTGTAAGCGCCAAAACCCTGCACGATGGGATGGGGTTGTTCTTAATGATACCACAGCCCGGTAGAAAATATTACGCTGTAGCCGGTGGCAAAAGTTATCCAATGCCAGAAGCCACTACCAGCGGGCTTTCATTGCAGGCGTATAATAAAGGTAGTAGTATACAGTTTAAGCTGCAATATATAGGCAATAGTGAAACTTTCCAGCCTGCCTACATGGTCGGTCAAATGCTTAACCGGTCAGTCTTTCGCCAGGATTTTAAAAATGAAAAAGAACTTTTAACGGGTGTTGTACAAACAAATACACTTCCTACAGGTATTTTACAGTTGACGATTTTTAATGCAGGTGGTATGCCACTTGCAGAAAGGCTGTTTTTTGTGAACAACAAAGAATATATTTTACCTGCCCGATTTTCTACTGATATGCTCAATACTGGTGAAAGAGAGATGAACCAGTTTTACTTACACCCTGGCGATAGTGTTAACGGCTCCTTCTCTGTTTCTGTAATGGATGCAGATTTTGAAGACACATTGCCCCGGCCACAAAACATCTATTCGTCTTTTCTGCTTACAAGTGATATTAAAGGTTACGTACATAACCCATCGTGGTATTTTACAACAAGAGATGAAAGCGTTGAACAGGCTTTAGACCTTGTAATGATGACAAACGGCTGGCGACGCTTTAAATGGAGCGACGTTTCAGCCAACACATTACCTCAACCTGTATTTAGAGACAATGGTTTTATAAAACTCTCAGGAAAAGCTACTATGAGAGACAGGAACAAGCCATTTGCAAATCAGGATCTATTGCTTATGATCTCTGCGAAAGACTCAGTTATGAAACGAAGAAAATATTCGGAAATCATTCAAACAGATGCGCAGGGAAATTTTACCGTAGATTCACTCCTGTTTTATGGTCAGTCCAAATTACTTTTTTCAGATATAAAAGGGGGGAAAAGTAAATTCTTAACAATAAAACTAAACGGCGATTTTCTAAGGAGCCACTACCCTGTTCCAACGCAGGCAACTTTTATGCATCGGATTGAGCATTCAGGAGATCAGGCCATGCAGTCTGCCTACAAAGAATACCTGGATGGCATAGGCACAATGCTGGAAAATGTAACAGTTACCGGAAGGAAAAAAACAAGTATTGAACAATTAGATGAATCTTATACCAGCGGGCTTTTTGCACGGGGAATAATGGCCAGAACAATTGATCTTACTGATGAACCTCCGGGAGCCATGAATATATTTGATTATCTCTCGGGAAGAGTGCCAGGCATATCGGTAGAGAAACAAAATTATTATCACATCTTTTACCGAAAGCCCAAAACAATGCAGGTTGTTAAACCCATAGGAGGTGATAGTTCTCCGCCAAATGCCTTTGGAGGCAATGCGCCAAATGAAATGAGCCTTTTTCTTGACGAAACGCCGGTAGAGGCGGATTTGCTTGCATCTGTTCCTCTTATGGATATAGCGTTTGTAAAAATATTTCCCACGTTTAGCGGCGCCCCCGGCGGCGGCCCTGATGGAACTTTGGCAGTTTATTTGAAAAAAGGAAAAGATCGCTATAATGATGTTGAAACTGCATCAGATGTTATTTTTTATGAAGGCTATTCAATAATAAAAGAATTTTACAGCCAGGACTACAGCATTCCACAATCAGATGACAATAAAAAGGATAACCGCATCACCCTGTTGTGGCAACCTGACATTTATGTGAATGCATCCAATACTAAAATTCCTATTCAATTTTATAATAATGATCGTACTAAAGCTTTTAAAATAGTGGTTGAAGGTATTACAGGCGATGGAAGGTTATTAATGTTTGAAAAAATAATAAAATAATAAAAAAGAATCAGAGAACTTGAAGAAAAAAACAGCCGTTTTTCCCGGACGACACTTATCACTCGCACAAATTATCATTACAACAATGAAAGGAGCCTTCATTATCATTCTGGCACTTATAACGGGCTGCAGTACCAAAATTAAAAAAGTTAGAATAACCGGTGAATTCCCAAATGTTTCTAAAGACTCTGTTATCCTTCCTCAATACAACATCAGGGTGCCGGTAAAGGATGGTAAAATAGAGGTAGTGTTCGATCCCATTCCTGATGGGATTGTAAACATGAGTTTGGTATATCCCTGGCATAATGATACAATTGTATATCGTGATAAAAAAGATAGTTTGGTAAAGAAAGTTGTTAAAAAGCAAAGAGGAAATTCAGTAATTCTTTTTTCAAAAAACTATATGTAAATCCTCAGCAGGCAAAAAAATATCACATTAAATTCCAGGGTCAGATCACCCTGGAAACAATTAAAAACTGGAACTCTGTAAATTATTATCAAAGTTGGAAATACCCATTTAAAGCATATTCAGCTTCCAAAGATGCCAATCTCTATGAAAAGTTTGACAGTTTGAATGACGACTTTAACGGTGCAAAAATGTTCAGAATTCTTGACAGCCTGTATCAAAACAGCTCAATGCCAGATAAAATTTATAATGATTTTACTGTTCAGGCACAGTTTTATAATTACGCTGCCAATTATCAGGCCCTTCTTGATGAATATAAGAAGATAATAGCTGAAAATTTAACAAGCCCCGTTTCAGCTCTTGTGATGCTTGATGTAGATGGCGATTATGTAGAGCGCAACAAAGCTGATTTTACTTTGCTGTTAGAGAAAATGAGCGGCCGGGCTTTATAGAGCAATTATTACAGGCAGGCACGAATAAAATTTGGCCACAAAAAAACCTTTCAAATAGGCGATGTGTTGGACGTGCCAGTCGGGAGATCGCCTGATGGTAGCAATTTCTCTTATTCACCGAAAGCATATAAATACACTCTTATTGAATTATGGGCACCCTGGTGTATTCCATGCAGAAAACAAAATCCTGGGTGGAATACTCTCTTAAAAGCCTATTCTTTCAGGGGATTTCAAATAGTGGGTGTTTCGCTTAGCAGAGAGTCGGAAAAGTGGAAGAAGGCTATCGCAGAAGACGGGCTAAATGATTGGCTGCACGTATCAGATCTTGAAAGTGAAGGATTCAAAGGTACCAATGCCCTGGTTTATGAAATAGAGGCTATACCTTACAATTTTCTGATTGATGATACCGGTAAAATTATTTTAAGAGATGTAAGCCCGGAAGTAGTAGAGAAATTTTTAGAAAAACAAATTCCTTTAAAACAAATTATGGAATAGATGAACGGTAATTAAATTTTTGGTGCTTATCATTTTTTTTATCACCGAATTTATGCCTTAATGCACACTTTGGTTAAAGAATATTTAAACACTTTGATGATAGGCAGCCTACAAACAGTTGGGTATTTATATCCATTTGCGGAGACCAAGGGATTCGAACCCTTGATACCCTTTAGGGGTATACACACTTTCCAGGCGTGCCTCTTCAACCACTCGAGCAGGTCTCCGTATAATATTTTCAATGAACGCTTAGTAAAA
>JAFAFV010000024.1 GCA_023423285.1 Bacteroidota bacterium | reverse complement strand
TTGCCGATATTGTGCAGCAGAGCCTCCCTATGATGCAAGCGGGTAATTTTTTTGAAGGCACCCGCAGCGGCCTGAACCAGATGATGGACATCATACGTAGCAACGTAGGAAAATAGCAACCGCAAGTGGATTGAAACCAAACCTTTCTGCGTAATTTCAATACATGAAATACAGGATAGCGGCGGTATATGATAATTATATTTCAGCCAACCTGGCCAAAGGCTTGCTGGAGAGCGAGAACATCAACTGCTGGCTGAAAGATGAGATGACCGTAACCGTTCAACCTTTTTTAATTAGTGGGCAGAATGGTATAAAACTAATGGTTGCCGAGCCGCAGATGGAAAGGGCTTTGCAGATTTTAAAAACAGTTAAGCGGGAATTTTATCAGGATCATCCATGCCCCAATTGCGGTTCAAACAACATTACATCTGTTAGCACTCCCAAAAAAGTTTCTAACGTGCTAATTACTCTTTTCAGAACGATGTTCATGGGTTCGGGTATACAGTTTAAAAAAGTATATCATTGCTACGACTGCGGGCAGGAGTATGAATAATATTTGGAAATTGCAAAAAACTGCTAATACTTACATTTGAAACATGAAGAAAATTATTGCTGTTATACCTGCGCGCTATGCCGCCACCAGGTTTCCGGCTAAGCTGATGCAAATGCTGGGCGATAAACCGGTGATTGCCCACACGTATGATGCCGCTAAAAACAGCGGCCTGTTTGATCAGGTGATCGTGGTAACAGACAGCGACATTATTTTTAAAGAAATAGTGAGCCGTGGCGGAAAAGCCATGATGAGCCTTAAGGCGCACGAAAGCGGTACCGACAGGATTGCCGAAGCCGTGAAGGACCTGAGCGCAGAGGTGATTGTGAACGTGCAGGGTGATGAACCCTTTATACAAAAAGAACCTTTGGAAAAACTGATCAACTTGTTTAATGATGAAGAGGTGCGCGTGGCTTCGCTCATGCGCCGGTTTGAAAATAATGACGAGGCCGCCAACCCCAATATGGTAAAGGTGGTGGTGAACCAAAAAGGAAGGGCATTGTATTTTAGCCGCAGTAAAATACCTTATCAACGCGATGTTAATATTGAACCGGTGTATTATTTACATGTGGGTGTGTATGCTTTTATCAAAGAAGCGTTGCTTGCCTTTATTACCTGGCCACAAAGCGTTTTGGAACAAACCGAAAAGTTGGAGCAGCTACGTTTTTTAGACAATGATGTGGATATTTACATGGCCGAAACCTCGTATAAAAACATTGCTATTGACACACCGGAAGATTTAAAAGTAGCAGAGCAACTGTTGAGGGATAAATTAAAATGATTGTTTCAACTATTAGAACTTGTTTTATTGGCTCTTTTTATCCATTTATATCCTTCGAACCATAAAACAGAAATGGCTGCTATTAAAAAGGCAATTCCTAATTCCCTAATTTGTAAACCGGTTACCTGAAAGAAATTGGCTATGGGCGAAATATAAAGAATGCCGAAAAGCATGACGAATGTTGCACCGGTAATGATGGGGAACAAATTGTTTTTGTATTTAAAACTTTCCAAAAGGCTGTAAACAAAAGAGCGATTGACCAGGCTGAGCAAGATATTGGCAAATACCAAAGTAGTAAAAACCATCGCCCGGGTAGTTACTTCATCCCCACCTTGTAACACGGTAAATTGGTAAGCAACTAATACTCCCAACGTAATCATCAAACCCTGAACAACACTAATACTAAGTTCTTTCCAGTTCAGAAATGTTTCGGTCATTTTCCGTGGTTTAGTTTGCATCGTATTTTTTTCCATGGGTTCGTTTTCATAAACGATGGAACAAGTGGGTCCCATTATTAGTTCCAGGAAAATGACATGAACCGGCGTAAAAATATGCGGGTACACCCAACCTAAAAACAGCGGCAATGAAACCGTGAGAATAATCGGAATGTGAATGGAAATAATATATTGAATAGCTTTCTTAATGTTGGCATAAATGCGCCGACCAGCGGCAATGCCTACTACTAATTTTCCTAAATCATCATCAGTTATCACCAGCGAAGCGGCAGCTTTTGCAATTTCCGTTCCCTTGTGTCCCATTGCTACGCCAATATGTGCAGCTTTTAGCGCGGGGGCGTCGTTAACGCCATCGCCCAGCATTGCCACCACTTCTTCATCTTTTTTAAGCGCGTTAACCATTCGCAATTTGGCTTCTGGAAACATACGCGTAAACAAAGTTGTTTTTCTTGACAATTCAATCAGCTCCGGCTCGGTGTGATAAAGGATTTCATTACCATTTACCGCCGGGTTTTCGTTTATAATTCCCGCTTGTTGCGCAATGGCATGGGTAGTATCTGCATGATCACCCGTAATCACTTTCACTTTAATTCCGGCATCATAAATATGTTGAAACACTTCGCGGATGCCTTTTTTTGGTGGATCGTAAAAAACGGCAAGTCCTAAAAATTCAAAATTGAATTCCTGTTGTTTTTCGGGAAAGCTGCTGCCTTTAAAATCAGCTTTGGCAACGGCCAACAGGCGATAGCCTTGTTTTCCTAAACTTTTTATTTGCTGGCGCAGCTTGTTTTTTTCTTCTTCAGGAATTTTGGAAACGGCCAGCAGGGCTTCGGGCGCACCTTTCGCGGCAATAATCCGCTCTCCCGATGCGTTCTCAAAAAGATGTGTCATCATCGGAGGCTTGCCTCCCAACGGATACTCGTGAAACATTTGAAAATCTTTTCGCAAATCTTTGGTTTGTGTTTGCGCATATACCCGATGCAAAGTGGTTTCCATCGGATCAAACGGAGCGGGTTCGCTGCTCCACATCGCATATTGAATCAACTCAGAAAGTGCAGGATCATCAAACTGGTTGTCTTCATAAATTTTATTTGTCTGATAATCATAAAGCGCTTTTAGCTGCATTGAATTTTCAGTGATCGTTCCGGTTTTGTCGGTGCAAATCACGGTGGTACTGCCTAATGTTTCCACTACAGCGCTTCGTTTCACGATGATGCCTTCCCGCATCAGTTTCCAGGCGCCGAGCGCCATAAAAGTGGTAAATGCAACAGGAATTTCTTCCGGCAAAATGGACATTGCCATGGTAAGGCCGACCAACAGACTTTCCAGCAGATCACGCGATTTCCAAAAACTGAAACCCCAAACGAATAAGAAAACCACAACGCCGATCACGGCCATCCATTTAACGAATTTGGTGATTTGCGTTTGCAGGGGCGATCGTTCTTCTTTAATATCTTTTATTGATTGCCCGATTTTACCCAGTTTGGTTTCATCACCAATTTTTTCCACTTCAAAAACTGCCAAACCCGATACAACCACCGTTCCGCTGTACACGTTTCGGTCTTCGGTTCCCTGGTTTTTAAACACTGAAAAACTCTCGCCTGTAAGCGATGCTTCATTAACCGAAAAATCATTGCTGTGCACAATTTTTCCATCAGCATTGATCATTTTGCCTTCTTCAATAATACACAAATCGCCAACAGCAATTTCATGTGTGGGAATTTGTATGATCTTAGCATTGCGGATGACCGTGCTCTGCGGTTCGTTTAGCTTTTCTAATGCTTCTAAAGCTTTTTTACTTCTATTATCCTGATAAAAAGAAATGGCAGACACCGCTACAATTGCAATGAACATAAATAACGCCTCGCCATAGTCACCCACTAACAGGTAAATGGCTGAAATAGCAAACAACAAAATAAGCATGGGCTCCTTTACAATATCAAGTAAAAGAGTGATCCAGGAGCTTTGCGGAGCAGCATTCATTTTATTATACCCATACTTATCCTGAGAAGTTGCCAGTTCGGCATCATTCAAACCTGTAAGATGTTGTGGAATGTTATACGACATGGGTTTTATAGTTGTTATAGTTTTAATATTCAGCTAATGGTACTGCAGTTATACATTTGCCTGATTACAACCAGGGCTTGCTGTTGTGCAGGAAGTTTCAATATCCTTGCTGGAGCCTTTGATTGACATGGTGTTGAAGGTAACAACAAAAATTGATAGAATTCCACCGGCTGGATATGAGAGCTGATAGTGATATGAAGCTAAGAATATATTTCTCTGTTAGCATAGCAGCAGAGTGCCGTAAGCAATGGGATAAAATGAGCTCGTTACGGTTTGTGTTTGTTATCCTGTCATTACGCTGCTTTCTGTGGTTTAATTTTTCTCGTTTTAGTCGTCTGTTTGGTCTTAAGTGTATTGTTTATTGGTATTGCCACCAATATTCAAATCGCATTGCTCAAAATAATTAATGGCCGCGTGCTTCGTTTCAAATTATTATTTGCGGCTAATAAATTCAGCCAATTAAATCTATCTTTCCATTATGAAATCCCAAACCGAAAAATACCTGCGTTATATTTTAAACCCGCTGGAACTTTTTGGAACAGAAAGAACTCGTGAGATTCTTTCTGTAAATCCAACAGTGGTGCCCGCGCGGGAAGAGGCGCCCAACGTGGTGATCTCGGCTTTTGTTTATGATAAAGAATCGATCGAGGAGATTAAAAATATATCAGTTCCAAATTTGCTGACCCTAAAAACAGACAATGATAAAATCGTTTGGATTAATGTAGATGGCCTGCGCAAGGCAGATGTTGAGAAGATTGGCGAGCGGTATGGCATATCGCCGCTGTTGCGCGAAGATATTCTGGCTGTGGGCCAGCGCCCTAAGATGGACGAGATTGATGAGATTCTTTTCTGCGTAATGAACATGCTGTATTACAACCAGCAAAAAAAATCAGTCGAACATGAACAGATCAGCCTGGTGTTGGGTAAAAACTTAGTGATTACTTTTCAGGATGACCCCACACGTGATGTATTTGATGCGCTGCGCAACCGCCTGAAACTCCCCACCAGCAAAACACGTGGCAAGGAGGCCGATTACTTGTACTACACCTTACTCGATACGCTTGTAGATCATTATTACCTTGTAATGGATAAACTTAGCGATCACATTGAAGACCTGGAAGAAGAGATTGTGCGAAGACCCAACAAACGCACGCTGGCGCAAATTAATATTTTGCGTAAAGAGCAAATTGTACTAAAACGCAGCATTTACCCGGTAAGGGAAGTATTGGCCAATATCATTAAAAGCGAGAGCGAACTACTTACGGAGTATAATGAAAGATTTTTTAAAGATGTGTATGACCACAGTGTGCAGGCTATAGATTTGGTAGATAACTACCGTGACATGATTATGGGCATGCAAGACCTTTACATTAGCAACGTGAACCTGAAGCTGAATGAAATAATGAAAGTGATGGCTGTTGTAACCTGCCTGATGGCTCCGGCAACAGTAATCGGCGGTATCTTTGGGATGAACTTTGACATTATACCGCTGAGCGGCCACCACTGGGGCTTTTGGATTGCAGTGGGTATAATGATTATAATACCAATCTGGATGCTAATGGCCTTTAAAAGACGAGGCTGGTTTTAATGCGCTAAAATATCAACGATGAATACCTTCACACATTTTATTGCAGCAGACCTGGTTAAGGTTTACAACGGTGCAGACAAAAAAACGGCTGTATTAATCACTGTTCTTGCATGGGGCGATGAGGTTGAACTCATAGATACATCCGGCAATACTATTAAGATTGGTCTGAGGAATTTTAAAAATCTTGCAGACGGCAGTATTCTGCCGGTAAGGTCTGAAGGCTTTATTATCAAGCCGGCTAAGATCAAACAGGAACAGATCCTTCTTCCGCTGGAGCAAAAAAATGTGCTGCGGGTTTCTTTTGTAGATGTAGGCCAGGGCGATGCTTCGGTAATTGAAACACCTAAGGGCAAAGTAATGCTGATAGACGGTGGCGAAAACCAATTGTTTGCGCGCTACCTTGCGGCGCGCTATGCCGGATCATCTGCTAAAAACCCAAAAGTGATTGATTGCGTCGTCATTTCTCACGGCGATGCCGATCATTTTGAAGGCCTTCCGAAAATTTTAGAATCAGAAACCAACAGCAATCCTAAAAAAAGGCTCTTCATCAAACCTTCTGTGGTGTTTCACAACGGCATGGTAAAACGCCCTTCTTCAAAAAAGGAAAAAGACATGCTGGGCCCCACAGTGGAGTGGAACAAACAACTTTATGTTACGGGTTTGGTCAACCGTTTTGACGAGGTGGCAGAAGAAGAACGGAACCGTGGTTTTAAAGCATGGGCAAAAACGTTAAGCACTTATGAAAAAAGATATGATTATCAGATGCTGCAAAAACGGCTAAGCCATACAAGTAAAGGCGATTTTAATTTTTT
>JAFAFV010000222.1 GCA_023423285.1 Bacteroidota bacterium | reverse complement strand
TTCCCAGCCCCTGTTTCTGACTTTTGCAAAATTGTAATCAGGGAATGTGGCGCCAAAAATCAGCGGCACGTCTTCGCGCCTGATGAGAATGTCGCTTGTGGTTTTATCAAAATAATCAAGGTTGATGTTGAATCTTCTCCAGATCGAAATATCTAAACCAATGTTTGCCGTGGCTGCTTTTTCCCAGGTAAGGTCAGGATTACCAAAACTAAAGCCCGAGCCGGCAACTGCGTGGTTGTTGAACGCGTATGAATTGACGTATGAGAAAAATGTTGTCTGATATTGATAAGCGCCTACGTTCTGGTTGCCCAGCACACCGTATGATGCACGCAACTTCAGGTCGTTTACAACATCGCGTACAGGCGCAAAAAATTCTTCCTGTGAAATGCGCCAGCCTACGGAGCCTGATGGGAAAAAGCCCCAGCGTTTATCGGTAGGGAATTTTGAAGAACCATCGTACCTGAAATCGAACTGGGCAAAATATTTATTGTCGAAGTTATAAGCCGCCCTTCCCAGCAGCGAGTTCAAGCTGGTTTCGTAAGTGCCGTTTACCGTATTATAACTGTTCGTTTCGTCAATTTCAGTACCATCTACCGGCACGTGCAGGTCCGGATCAGTATATCTTTTTACAAGCTGGCTGGTTTCGCCATGGTAAGATTCGTTAGCGCCGCCAAACAGAACATTCAGATCGCTTTTGCCAAATTTTTTATTATAATCAAGCAATAGCTGAAGGTTTGTAAACATGTTTTTGGCATTGCGGTCGGCTACCCTGCTGTCCAGCCCTGAACCACCCGATGGATAAAAACGAATGGGGTTCTGCACTTCGTAAGCTTTATTGGCATTGATGTTACCGCCAGCCACACCGCGTATCTTCAGATCTTTGTATATCTGAAATTCAGCCGTAAGGCTGCCAAACACTTCATCATCATCAAACCGCCTGTAACCGCCATTGTGCAAAATGCCCAGCGGGTTCAGCTCTGATGCCACTGCATTAGTAAGGTATCTGCCCTGGCTGTCTCTGTAATTGTAATAAAGCGGCACACGCCCGGCATCTACGATCAGGTTTCCGGTAACAGATGAGTGGTCTTTGTTGCTCACCTTCGTATAAGCTAAAATGGTAGACACTTTCAGTTTGCCTATTTCTGTCGACTGATTGAAACGGGCATTATAACGTGTGTATCCGTAATTGGGGCCCACAAAATTGCTTCGTTGATCCATAACTCCCAATGACACAAGGTAAGTATTGCTTTCACCGCCACCCCTGAAAGAAACATTGTGTGTTTGCTGTGCTGCCTTTTTTAAAATATTCTCAACCGTCCAGTCGCCATTGCCATTTTCTTTTAAGCGAACTATATCTTCTGGCGTGTATGCGGGCGCCATATTTGAATTGATGAGCGAGAGATTTTTATAGTAAGCATTCTCCCAAGCATCAACTTTTTTATAAGTGACCCGTGGCATTTGTGTGCCATATATACCGGTATAAGTCACCGTGGGGCGTTCATTTTTTCTTCCTTTTTTAGTAGTAACAAGCAGCACACCGTTTGCAGACCTTGAACCATAAATGGCGGCGCTGCCTGCATCTTTTAATACAGAAACAGATTCTATATCATTTGGATTTAAAAGATTAAGGTTACCGCCGGGAATCCCGTCAATTACAATCAGCGGAGAGTTATCACCCAGGGTACTAACACCCCTGATGTTGATGGTTTGTCCCTGGCCGGGTTCAAAATTGGTTTGCTGAATGATGAGGTTGGCTGCCGTGCCTTGTAAGGCAGTGGCCATGTTAATAACCGGTCTGCCCTCCAAAGCCCTGCTGGTTACTGCTTCTACAGCACCTGTAACCGAACCACGGCGCTGCGTGCCATAACCAACAACCACTACTTCGTTTAAGTCTTGAATGTTATTGCTAAGCGTGACGTTGATGACTGTATTGCCCGAAACGGGAATTTCTCTGGTTAGAAATCCCACGTACGTAAATTCAAGTATGGCATTTTCTTCGACAGTAATAGAATAGTTGCCGTTTTCATCAGTGACCACTGCATTGCGTGTTCCTTTTTCCGTAACGGTTACACCCTGCATGGGTTCGCTTCTGTCGTTTGTAACGCGCCCGGTAATTGTTCTCGCAGGTCTTTCTGCCATGCGAAGGGTTCTGGCGGCAGTACTGCCTGAATATAATACCACCTGCCCGTCAATAACACGGTAGGTGATATTGTAACTTTTCAAAACTTCTTTTAAAAATGTTTCAATACGCTGGGTTTTGACCGTGTAATCCATCTTTCGCGAAGCATTGATAGTGTTGGGGCTGTACACAAACTTTACACCTGTCTGGCTTTCAATCTGCCTGAATACCTGGCTCAAAGAGGCATTCTCTGCTTTAAGGTTAAAAGTTCTGTCTAAAATTGCCTGGCCTTTAGCTACGGTGGCATTAAGGCTTAATGTAAAGGCAACCGTTAGTGCAATTTGTATTATGCTTATTCTCATTAAAAGTGTAATTGAATTAAGCAACCTGTGCTTATTTTCCATAATTTAGTAAGGTTTCTGTTTAAACAATATGGTTTCACAGCAGAAGCACGCTCAAGTAATTTGAGTTACCGGTTGGTTATGTTGCAGCATAATCAACCTTTTTATTAAATGAACGTGTTGATCGTTTTGTTCAGGATGTATCATTTTTCATATTCAATCGTGTTTATAATTATTCTTTTAGTTCCTCTTCAGTGCAGGCAGCCTTTGCCTTTTACAAATATTTTTGTTCCCATGATCTCATAGTCTGAGCTTGTGGAAAGGCAAATGATCTTGAGCAATACAAACAGATCCTTATTGCTCACATCACCGGTGAACACACAGTTATACAGATTGCTGTTTTCCACCACCACTTCTATACCGTACACTTTTTGTATATCGTCAAACACCACATCAAGTGTTTGCTGATCATAAATAAAACTTGCGTGGCTGCCTAAATCGCTTTCGTTGTTCCATACCGAGTCAACAGTGCTGCCGGGTTTGGTTTTGATAACGGGTAACGGGTTTTGTACAAGTGTAGGCAAAATCTTACCGCTTTGTATTGAATAAACAACCCGCTGGTTGGCGTTAAGGATAACGGCTTCGGTGGTTATACTTTTTTCCTGCGCTATTTCATTGTTATGGTACACCTGCACTCTACCCGTGCGTACCGCCACTTCAACATCGCCGTTAGCGGCATTGGTATAAATGTCGAAACTTGTACCCAGCACTTTTGTAACCAAATCATTACAATACACCAAAAAGGGTTTTTCTGCATCGTGGCTCACATCAAAGTGAGCATCGCCCTGTAAGTAAACCTCTCTTTTATTGCCGGCAAATGATGGCGGATAAAATATTTTGCTGCCCGGCTGCAACACGATCACGCTGCCGTCGCTCAAAACTTCTTTTAAAACCTCAGTGGTCTTATTTTCTTTCACAATATCTGACTCGGGTATAATGGAAGCAAACCTGGATGGCTCTTCGTTTTTCAGATAAAGCACCGTTATTAAAACTGCAAGCGCCACTATACAAGCCGCTGCCACCCATTTATAAAGCAGGGCAGATTTCTTTCTGGCAGGAATCATTTGCTTTATGTTATGATCAGCCGAAAGAATGTTTCGGATAATCTCCTGCGCCACGTGTGGCGGAAGATCGCCACTGGTTTTAATATCACTGAAAAAATCATCGGAGATCTGCTGCTTTATAACATCATCATACCTGTCGCTCAGCAACAGCGAAAAAAATTCATCAGATTCTTCTGCCGAACAGTTGCCGTTGCGGTACTTCGCAAGCAGGTATAAAAATCGGTGATTGTCAGTCATATCATACAGCCTTCTTATGTATATACAACAAAAAAGAACGTATGGAGTACAACGATTAAAAAAAAATTGAAAGTAAGTTTAAAAAAAGATCACAGACAGCAGATTGTTTTTCCTGAGATAGGATTTTATGGAACTTAGCGCCCTTGCCATGTGGGTTTTTACTGTAAGAGGTGAAGTGTTGAGTTTTTCCGCGATTTGTTTGTAAGTAAGGCCTGTTTCACGCGCCATTAAAAAAACTTCTTTTTGTTTTACAGAAAGATTATTAATGGCCGTGTTGAGGTGCGCTTTATATTCACGCATTTCCAATGCATCTTCCACATCATTTTCAGCCATGCCTTCAAGCGCCTTAACATCATCTATTTGTATCCACTGGTGGGCAATTGATTTAAGTTGATTTAATAAATAATTTTTTGATACTTTTAAAAGCCAGGGCTCAATAGAAGCATTGGTATGCAAATCTTTTCGAAAGAACCACAGCTTTAAAAAAATATCCTGAACGGCCTCCTGCGCCAACACGGGTGATTTGAGATACAATACCGCTAATTTATAGATCCTGTTGCGGTAATGATCGTAGATTAACTGGAAAGCGTATTCGCTGCCCTGCTTCAGTAAGGCGATCAGTTTTAACTCCTGGTATTTTTTTTCATTCAAATGCATGGCCCGGCTGAGACATTTACCAATTAGGCGAAACTAATGCTTTGATCATGTTTCACAAAATACAACCGTACTCCTTATTTAAGGAAATATTGCTACATTAGCGGCTTGTTCCTGAACACAAAAGATAAACAGAAATCTACCTGTAAGCAATGAGCAGAGCGCCTGGTAAAATAAGAAACTGGAATATTTTGAGGAAGTTGGTACACATTGTTGTTGGCTTGGCTACCTACCCGGGAATAGCAATCTTTAATAAGTTAAAGATAAAAGGCGCAGAACACCTGTCAGCGCTTCCTGACCGCAATGTACTTTTTGTAAGTAATCATCAAACCTATTTTATGGATGTGATTACGCTGTTTCATATTTTTTCTGCAGTAAAATGGGGCAAAAAAAACAGGCTGGGTCTGCCGTATTATTTCTTAAACCCCTACACAAGGGTAAATTATGTGGCTGCTGAAAAAACCATGAAAAGCAGTTTGATGAGCCGCTTGTTTTTACTGGCAGGCGGCCTTACCGTACGCCGCACCTGGAATGAAAATGCTAAAGAAAGCCGCAGCGGGCTTGACCCTTCAGATACACGTAAAATAGAAAGATCACTATCGAATAACTGGATCATTACATTTCCGCAGGGAACAACAACCCCTTTTGCTCCCGCCAGAAAAGGAACAGCGCTTATTATTAAACATCACAAACCTATAGTGATCCCTGTTGTGATCAATGGTTTTTCAAGGGCTTTTACAAAAACAGGCGTGGGTTTTAAAAAAACAGGCACGCAACTTACCGTTACTTTTAAAGAACCTTTGCAAATTAATTTTGACGCTTCTACAAAAGAAATCACAGAGCAGTTGATGGAGGCCATTGAGCAGAGTGAAGCTTTTATGCCGGAAGTGTTAAGGCATTGATCACTTTTTATGGCGCCCTTCTAAAACCTTCACCACATCATTTAAAGAAAAACCTTTGGCCTGCAGCAAAACCAGCAGGTGAAACGTAAGGTCAGCGGCTTCGCCTAAAAACAATTCATCATTGTTATCTTTAGATTCGATCACAATTTCCACGGCTTCCTCGCCTACTTTCTGGGCAATTTTGTTGATGCCTTTTGCAAATAAAGAAGCCGTATAAGATTTTTCGGAAGGATTTAGCCTTCTATCGGTAATGACTTGCTCCAATTCATGTAATGTAAAGCTATCATTTGGTTTTCCAAAACAACTTGTGTCGCCGGTATGGCAGGTGGGCCCTTGGGGTTCAGCTTTGATCAGTAAAGTATCATGATCACAGTCTTCCAGAATTTGCTTAACGATTAAAAAATTTTCTGAAGTTTCGCCCTTTGTCCAAAGGCGCTGTTTGCTGCGGCTATAAAAAGTTACCCTGCCTTCGGCCTGTGTTTTTGCAAGCGCTTTATCGTTCATATAGCCCAGCATCAATACTTGCATCGTGTGCGCGTGTTGTACTATAACCGGTATCAAGCCATCAGTAAATTTTGAAAAATCGGGAGTCATACTTTGTATAATTTTTTTAATATTGAAACGTTACATTCTCACGTTTATATTATGTTGTGTAAGGTATTCTTTTAACCTGGGAATAGGCACTTCACCAAAGTGAAAAATGCTTGCAGCCAGAGCAGCATCCGCAGCGCCTTGTGTAAATACTTCAACAAAATGTTCCATATTGCCCGCGCCACCTGATGCAATAACAGGAATATTCAGCGATTGGCTGATCTGCCTTGTTATATCAATGGCAAAACCTTCTTTAGTGCCGTCGTTTTCCATGGATGTAAGCAAAATTTCTCCCGCGCCCAGGTCAGCACATTGCTTTGCCCATTCCGTAGCGATGAGTTCAGTTGGCGTTCTGCCGCCGTGTGTAACCACTTTCCATACACCATCAAATAATTTAATATCAATTGCCACTACCACGCATTGGCTGCCAAAGTTCAGCGCCAAATCTTTAATGAGTTGCGGGTTGCGCACAGCCGAGGTGTTCACAGAAATTTTATCTGCGCCGTTTTCAAGCAGCACCGAAACATCTTCTACGGTATTGATGCCACCACCCACTGTAAAGGGTATATTGATGTGCGTGGAGATCTTTCTGACAAGCTCAGAAAGTGTTTTACGCTTGTCAACTGTAGCCGTAATATCCAAAAAAACCAGTTCGTCGGCCCCTTCATCGCTGTAACGCATGGCCAGTTCCACAGGATCGCCGGCATGGCGCAAATTGACAAAATTGGTTCCCTTGACGGTTTGCCCGTCTTTAATATCTAAACACGGAATGATCCTTTTTGCTAACACGATTTTTTATATTTTTTAATAGTTTTTTTTACTCTGAGAGGTTCTCTCACAAACATTAATTATTAAAGATTGACAATTCCTTCAGAGAAATCCTTCCTTCATAAATAGCTTTTCCCACAATAGCGCCTGCACAACCGATGGCACGCAAATCCTCCAGATCTTTCAAACTGCTTACGCCGCCGCTGGCAATAAGACGTATGCCTTCCACTTCATCAATAATTTTTTTATATAGATCGTTTGAGCTGCCCTGCAACAATCCGTCTTTACTGATATCGGTACAGAAAAATTGCTCCAAACCCTTTGCACGGTAGTGTTTCAGAATGTTAAACACATTCACATCGGTTGCTTCCGTCCAGCCTTTGATCATGATCTTTTCATCCAGCACATCTGCACCCAGGATGAATTTTTCAACGCCAAATATATTTAACCACTCCTGAACACGCTGTGGCTTTTTAACGGCCATACTTCCAATAGCTGCATAGCACGCTCCACTATCAAGAGTGATCTGTACATCTTTTGCACTACTGATGCCTCCGCTGAAATCTATTTCCAATTTTGTTTTACCGGCAATGGTTTCAAGCACTTTCCAATTTCTCACTTTCCCCTCTTTTGCGCCGTCAAGGTCTACCATATGCAGTCGCTGCAGGCCTGCATCTTCAAACTGCAAAGCCACGTCAAGGGGGTTTTCATTATAAATTG
>JAFAFV010000191.1 GCA_023423285.1 Bacteroidota bacterium | reverse complement strand
GAATTTCAATTAATAGATACATGCACGATAAAACGCCCATAATAGGTATTAACGAATATTGCTTCTGAATAGTTTTAATGGTAATGATTGCCGCTATGATGATGAATAAGAGAAACAATATTTCCTGATAGCTCTCGTGCGTAATGTTTGCAACTGAAGCATACAACCTTTCCCTGAATATATAAACAAAAACAGCTAACAGTATGGGCACCACATACCTTCCGTTTATGTACGGAATTTTAAACTTTGTACTTTCTTTTGGCAAAGGCGGCAACATCAAAACTCCACCTGATACCAGTACAAATGCAAACAAAGTGCCGATGCTGGTGAGGTCCGTAACCAGGTCTGCTTCAAGCCACAAAGCGCCAATGCCAACGATGATTCCGGTTACGATGGTTGAGAACGATGGCGTTTTATACCTGGGATGAATTTTTTGAAAAGCTTTGGGTAATAAACCGTCCCGACTCATACTCATCCAGATACGCGGTTGGCCTATTTGAAAAACGAGCAGCACCGAAGTAGTGGCCACCACGGCGCTTATGGAAATGATGCGCTCTATCCAGGGCGCTCTTTGTTCAAACACAAAAGCCAGCGGATCGTACACATTTTTAAATGCTGAATAATGCTCAATACCTGTAAGCACTAATGCAATTAAGATATACAACACAGTGCAAATGATCAGTGAGTAGATCATCCCACGCGGAAGATCGCGCTGCGGATTTTTACATTCCTCTGCTGTGGTTGAAATGGCGTCAAAGCCAATATAGGCATAAAATACCGCAGATACACCTTTCAGTACTCCTTCAAAACCGTTTGGTAAAAATGGCCTCCAATTATTTGTATCTACAAAAAAAGCACCCGCCACAATAATGAAAATGATCACTGCAATCTTAAAATACACCATATAATTGGCGCTTTCCTTACTTTCTTTAATGCCGATGTATGCCAGCCAGGTAATTAACACAATAATGATAAAAGCGGGCAGGTTAAAGAACACAGGTATGCTGCCCATTTTTGGCGCATTGTTATAGGCATTAATAGCAAACTGGTAATTCGCAGTTTGCTCAGCAGACAGTGGAGTTGTTGTTGATAAGGCCAGCGTAGCTTCATTATAAGCATTGATGGCGGTTTGTGGATCCACAAGCATCCAGTCGGGTAAATGAATATTGAAAATATGCACCAGCAAATTATTGAAATAACCGCTCCAGGAAATGGCTACTACTATATTGCCAATGGCATACTCAAGGATCAAGGCCCAGCCAATGATCCAGGCTACAATTTCGCCAAAACTCACATAAGAATAAGTGTAGGCACTGCCTGAAACCGGTACGCGGCTGGCAAATTCTGCATAACATAATGCTGAAAACCCGCAGGTAACAGCTGTGATCACAAAAAGCAATGAAACGCCCGGGCCGCCATGGTACGCTGCACTTCCAATAGTAGAAAAAATGCCGGCACCAACCACAGCAGCTATACCCAGCAGAGTAAGGTCTTTAACAGTAAGAATTTTGTTAAGCGATTCTTCACTGGCTGCTCCCTGGTCATCCTGAACGGCTTCTGTAATTTTCTTTTTTCTGAAAAGCGGGTTTGGCATTTGTTTCAATTAAGTCAGGAAATTAGGAAAAAAATGATTTGAGCAGATGAAAATTATCATCTTATAAATGCCTGAAGCCGAAACATTAAATTTTTTCCATCAATATTTAATGCTCCCTGCGCACAAGTAATTGTGCCAGGTGTTTGAGCGGCTCTTTACGTGTAGAAACCACTGCCATATCATCAAAATGCTGCAGCGCATCATTAAGGAATGTTTTTTTCAACTCAATGGCCCACTCGTCTACCTTGCAATCCCTGTAAATATTCAGCACTTCATTTACTTTATTAGGGTCATCGGTTTTAAGCAGTTCATCCAGCCGGCTTTTTTGGGAAGGACTTGCGGTTTCCAAAGCTCTTATCAGTAAAAATGTTTTTTTATTTGAGCGGATGTCGCCGCCGATTTGCTTGCCAAATTTTTCAGCATTTCCGAATGAGTCCAGGTAATCATCCTGCACCTGAAAAGCCAGGCCAATTTTTTTGCCAGCTTCATATAGCAATTCAAGGTTGCCGAGGCTGCCGCCACCTAAGATGCCGCCCATTTGAAGGCTGGCTGCAATCAACACAGAAGTTTTCAGCGTGATCATCTTCAGGTACTCATCATACTTTACGTTGCTTCTTTTTTCAAAATCCATATCAAGTTGCTGGCCTTCGCAAACCTCAACAGCTGTTTGGTTAAACAAATACATGATGCGGTGCAGCAAATTACTGTTGATGCGGTTCAGCGATTCGTATGCTTTAATCGCCAATACATCTCCTGCTAATATGGCCGTAGGCTCGTTAAACTTTTTATGAACAGTTTCTTTTCCGCGCCGGAGTGGCGCACGATCCATAATATCATCATGTATCAGCGTAAAATTATGAAACAATTCTATTGCTGTAGCCACTTCCCAGGCATCAGGAATGATTTCACCAAATAGTTCATTGCCCATCAGGCATAGCACTGGTCTTATTCTTTTTCCGCCTATGCCTAAAAAGTAATTTACGGGGTCGTAAAGCGTGTCTGGGCTCCCCGGAATGTTGTGTGTATCAAAATAGTCTGAAAACTGGCCTGATAATTCCTGAAAAGTATGCATGGTTGAATAAATAGTGCTCAAAAGTAATACAATAAAGTATTGTAAGCCAGAATGCCGGTGTTTTTTTAGAATCTGGCGAATATCATATGAAAGCTTTAAGCCCTTGTTTTTGTGGCTTTTACTATGAAAGAAATGCTTTCTGATAGAAAAAATAACAGGGGATTAATTTTTGATTGCGTTTTTTGAAAAAAAAGTTTGTAGGTTTAAAAAAAAAATTATCTTCAACCGCTGTTGTGGAGCACTATTACTGCAATTATGAGGTTGTATCAGACCGTGTAGTATGTTGTGTGCCAGCAATCTACTGATATAAAAAATTACTTATGAGCGTAAAAAAAGACGGTGAGGTAATTATTGAACCCAAAGATGTGTTCGTGGGCAAAAACGATGCGCCCGTTACTCTTATGGAATTTGGCGAATACGAGAATGAAGAATGTGCTAAAGCCAATGAAATCGTAAAACAAATATTACAGGATTATGACGGCAAAGTGAAATTTAACTTCAGGCATTTTCCGCTTACCCGAATTCATCAGCGCAGCCTTAAAGCAGCTGAGTCTGCAATTGCAGCCGCACAGGAAGGGAAGTTTTGGGAAATGCATAATGTGCTCTTTCAGAACAGAAGAAACCTGGGAACCACCAGTTTAAAATTACATTCTAAAGATGCAGGCGTAACCAATAAAAATTTTTTGGAAGAACTCGTAAACGGTACTTATGGCTGGCAGGTTCAGGATGATTTAAAAGAAGGGCTTGACAGAGGCGTAAAAGACATTCCTGCATTCTTTGTAAATGATGTTCAGGTAAAAGGAAAGCCTACTTACGCCAGCATTTCAGCAGCTATTAATGAGGCGTTGAACAGTATAAAAAAGAAGACTACAGCAACCAAAAAAGCAGGCCCTAAAAATAGCACATCATCGGTAACAGCTAAAGCCAAAAAATAATCTCTGCATCAGTTGTTTGAATCATTTCAAATTTTCAAATAAACTTAGTACTTATTTCTATAATCCTCTGAAAGCCTTTGCTACAAAGAATTTCAGAGGATTTAATGTATTACATAAGCATTGCTCTATAACTCATTTTATTCACAATGGCAATAATTTGTCATTGTGTTTTTTTAAAAGTTTCATACAAAAAATTGAAAATCCTCCAACTAATAAATTAATTCTTTGCCGATAAAAAAAAGTAGACGATAAATTTTTTTAGTGTTGAATAATTGTGGATATTCGCTGTCCCACCAAACTTTTTTTTGCCTATGGCGGAAATAGATTTTTGGAGTTTTTGAAGGAATATTATTTATAACCAAGCACTATAAACTATAAAGCTCTGATGGAGAAAAATGCTGAAAAAATCTGGTCTGACTGCTTAAAGATTATAAGAGATATTGTAGAATGGCAGCATTATAAAACCTGGTTTGAGCCCATCAAAGCAATTTCATTAAAGAATAACGTTTTAGTGATACAGGTACCCAGTCAATTTTTTTTCGAGTACCTTGAAGAACATTATGTAAATTTATTGGCTAAGACGCTGAAGCGTGAATTGGGAAAAGATGCCCGCCTTGAGTACAGGATAATGGTGGACAGCGGTAATAATAAAAATAAACCGCTTACAATGGATGTTGCCGGCACAGGTTACAAAACATATTCTAATAATGAAATGGACTTTCCGCTCGTGATCAACAACCCTGTAAAAAATCCGTTTGTTATTCCTGGCATTAAAAAAATGCAGATTGACCCTCAATTAAATCATAATTACACTTTTGATGCATTTATTGAAGGAGACTGCAACCGTGTGGCACGCAGGGCCGGTAAAACCGTAGCCGATAAGCCCGGTGCCAACTCTTTTAACCCGCTTGTGGTTTACGGCGGGGTAGGCTTGGGCAAAACGCATCTGGTGCAGGCAATAGGCAACGATGTAAAGCGGGCGCATCCCACCAAAATCGTTTTATACGTTAGCTCAGAAAAATTCATTAACCAGTTTATGGACCATAGTCGTAACAATGCCATAAACGATTTTATACATTTTTACCAGTTGATTGATGTGCTGATTGTAGATGATGTGCAGTTTTTTGGAAAAGCTGAAAAATCTCAGGAGGCATTTTTTGCCATATTCAACCACCTTCATCAGTCTGGTAAGCAACTCATCCTCACTTCAGACAAATCGCCCAAAGACCTGGAAGGATTACAAGAACGGCTATTGAGCCGTTTTCGCTGGGGGCTGAGCACCGATTTGCAGATACCCGATTATGAAACGCGTATTGAAATACTGGAACGTAAAATGAAGGCTGACGGACTTGAAATGCCTAAAGAAGTTGTAAAATATATTGCTTACAACATCAACAGCAACGTGCGCGAGCTTGAAGGTGCTTTAATTTCGCTTTTAGCCCAGTCTTCGCTTAACAGAAAAGACATTGACCTGGATTTGGCCAAAAAAGTCTTGAGAAACTTTATCAAATCTTCCAGTAAAGAAATCACTATTGATACGATTCAAAAAATGGTGTGTGATTATTTTGATGTTCCTTACGACAAGTTATTGCAAAAAACCCGAAAGCGGGAAATTGTACAGGCACGCCAGATTACGATGTACCTGTCAAAAGCCTTTACCAAAAACAGTTTAAAAACCATAGGTGAACATTTTGGCGGACGGGATCATACCACGGTGATACATTCCTGCCAAACGGTAAAAGACCTGATGGATACCGATTCTGTATTTCGTGAGAATGTATTAGAACTGCATCAAAAAGTGCAACTTGCTGCTATGTAACATTATTTAGACCGATGCTTGTGTAAGTAAAGGATCGCTGCCAGCCCCGTAAGGCTGGCAGTGGTGTTTTTGGTGAATTTATTTTATTGTAAATTAGTTTATATAAACGTGAATAGCTATTTTTGCATCCCTAAAATCAATCACCTGGTGAGGTGGATGAGTGGCTGAAATCAGTAGTTTGCTAAACTGCCGTACGGGTTAAACTGTACCGCGGGTTCGAATCCCGCCCTCACCGCAAAAGCCTGATACAATATACTAAGTGTATCAGGCTTTTTTTTATAAATAATTCCCTGCTTCCATTGGTGCAAACTAAAAGTTGGTACAAAATTTACAAACTACTGTATAATATTTTACCAATGGATCAAACTACCATCATAGGCCTTATCGCCAGTATTATTACCGCCAGCACTATGGTGCCGCAACTCATTAAGATCCGAAAGGAGAAAAAAGTGGAGGGCATCTCCAATGGCATGCTGTATATTATTATTACCGGCCTTTCTGTATGGGTTTGGTATGGATTTTTGAAGGACGACTGGATTATCATAGGGTCTAATTCCTTTTCCGTAATGATCAATATCATTACACTGTTTTATGTATTTAAATATAAAAAAAACACCTGATGTCCGGAATTCCGGTTCTTTTCTCATTACCATTTTTTGCTTTCAATTACTCTATTTACCCCCCTCATACTGCCCGCGATATATATGATATTATTCAGATGGCTTGAAATTTGTATTCAGGAAGAATGGCTAAGTGAACTCTTAAATAAAAAATGCTAATATCATGAGTAAAAAAACCTCCCCACTGAAAGAAAAGGCGCAGCCCGAAGCTGCTGCAGAAGTAAAGAACCTTAAAGATCTTTTTGAAGACGGATTAAAAGATATGTACTGGGCAGAAAATGCTCTTGTACAAACCTTGCCGAAAATGTTTGAAAATGCCACAGATCAAAAATTAAAAACGGCTATAAAAGAACACCTTGATCAAACGATAGAACAGGTGGCAAGGCTTGAGAATGCGTTTGAATCCCTTGGCAAGAAAGCAGAAGGCAAGAAATGTATAGCCATTGCCGGTATTATTGAAGAAGGCGAGCAAATGATGCAGGAATCCCAGCCCGGCGCTGTTCGGGATGCAGCTATCATTGCATCTGCCCAAAAAGTTGAACATTATGAAATAGCGGCTTATGGTACGCTGGCTGCTTTTGCAAAAACTTTAAATGAAAGGCCTGCGCTCGACCTGTTGCTGAAAAACCTTGGCGAAGAAAAAAAGTCTGATTTTCTACTCACTACCATTGCTGATACAAACCTGAACTCACAGGCAATGTCCGACAGCTTCCAGGCAAAAGATGAAATCAATGCTGTCTGATTTTTACACGACACAGTACGATAAAAACTTTTAAAACAATACAGATGAAAATAAACGAACAGGAACCATACGAAAATGGTGCAAATCCCAAGCTGGAGCAGTTGGGAAAATATATAACAGACACACAGGGCGAACTGATGAACACGAATCAGGGATTAAAGATCAACGACGATCAAAACTCTCTGAAAGCAGGAGAACGCGGGCCCTCTTTGCTGGAAGATTTTATTTTGCGTGAAAAGATTACGCATTTTGACCATGAGCGCATTCCGGAAAGGATTGTACACGCCCGGGGATCTGCGGCGCACGGTTATTTTGAATTATATGAACCAATGGGGCAGTACACAAAAGCAAAATTATTTAATGATATTAGCGTGAGAACGCCTGTATTTACAAGGTTTTCTACCGTGCAGGGGCCGCGTGGCTCAACTGATATGGCAAGGGATATACGTGGTTTTGCTGTAAAATTTTATACGTCAGAAGGAAATTATGATCTTGTGGGAAATAATACTGCAGTGTTTTTTATTCAGGATGCTTCACAGTTTCCCGACCTGGTTCATGCTGTAAAGCCTGAACAGGATAATGAAATTCCGCAGGCGGCATCCGCTCACGATACTTTCTGGGACTTTATTTCCCTGATGCCCGAATCTATGCACAATATTATGTGGCTGATGAGCGACCGGGCTATACCCCGCAGTTACCGAACCATGGATGGTTTTGGGATACACACCTTCCGATTTATAAATGAAGAAGGGAAATCACATTTTGTAAAGTTTCATTGGCGTTCGCTTCAGGGCGTGCTCGGCTTGTCGTGGGATGAAAACCAGCGTATTGCAGGAAAGGATACTGACTTCCACAGACGTGATCTTTGGGATGCGATTGATAGCGGCTATTACCCTGAATGGGAACTTGGCGTGCAATTGATACCTGAAGAAGATGAGCACAAATATCCCTTTGACCTGCTTGATCCTACCAAGATCATCCCCGAAGAAATTGTGCCTATAAAATTTATTGGCAAAATGACGCTGAACCGCAACCCTGATAACTTTTTTGCAGAAACTGAACAGGTTGCCTTTCACCCCGGCCATTTAATACCCGGTATTGATTTTACAAATGATCCGCTGCTACAGGGGCGCTTATTTTCTTACACTGATACGCAGTTGCTGCGCCTGGGCGGACCAAATTTTCATGAAATACCTATCAATAAATCCATTCCTGAAGTTTACAACAATCAGCGCGATGGGTTCCACCGTATGCAGATCAACCGCGGTAAAACCAACTATCATCCCAACTCATTGGGCGGTGGCTGCCCGTTTCAGGCTATGGTGGCGCAGGGTGGTTTCAAGTCTTTTGAAGAAAGGATTGATGCCAAAAAAGTACGGGCAAGAAGCAAAAGCTTCTTTGATCATTTTAGCCAGTCGGAACTTTTTTACAAAAGCCTGAATGAACATGAACAGCGGCATGTGCAACATGCATTTTCATTTGAACTGGGTAAAGTAAAACATGTACCCATCAGGCAAAGAATGGTAAATATGTTGCTGGAAGTGGATGAAAATCTGGCTCACGTTGTTGGGAAAAAGTTAGGTTTAGTTCCGCAAAAACTACCACAACCCATTACGGATAATATTC
>JAFAFV010000149.1 GCA_023423285.1 Bacteroidota bacterium | reverse complement strand
CATCAAACGCTTTGTTTCATTTTTGCTGATCGTTGTTACCGCAAGTTTCTTGCTCTTTTCGAGCGGGGGTTGCGCCAGCGTAGTGCCCCCGTCAGGCGGGCCAAGAGATAGTTTACCACCGGTGATACTTGAGGTAGATCCGCCTAATCTTACCACTAATTTCAACAGCAACAGGATCACCATTCAGTTTGATGAATACGTGGAACTGGAAAATCCGTTTCAAAATCTTTTAATTGCACCCACACCCAAAAGATTTCCTGATGTACGCAGAAGGCTAAAAACACTTGTCATCAATCTGAAAGATACCCTGGAAGAAAATACAACTTATGTATTCAATTTTCAGGATGCTATAAAAGATGTGAACGAAGGCAATAAGGCCAAGGACCTGCTGTATGTTTTTTCAACAGGCGATTATTTTGATTCGTTACAACTGAGTGGTAATATAAAAGTGGCGCGAACTGCAAAGCCCGATTCTACACTTACTGTTTTACTGCACAGGAATCTTGAAGACAGCGCCGTGGTGAAAGAGCGCCCCAGATATGTTACAAGAGTAGATTCCACCGGCACTTTTTTGTTCAGATACCTGCCACCCGGCAGCTACAGGCTTTATGCTTTGAAAGATGAAAGCGGCACTTTTTTATACAATGACAGAACCCAGTTGTTTGCATTTTCTGACAGCGTTATTGTATTGAAAGGCGGAGAGCAGCACGACCCCGTAAGGCTTTATGCTTATGCAGAAGAAGAAGTGCCGCCCACCGCTGATGCTGTGGTGGATGAAAGCAACCGACGCTTAAAATACACTACCAATCTTCAAAGTAATAAACAAGACCTTTTACAGGCGCTTGTATTTACATTTGAAAACCCGTTGAAAAGTTTTGATTCAACCAAATTACAACTGACAAAAGACAGTACGTTTACTGCGGCAACCGGGCAACGATTTACACTTGACAGCACACGGCGTATATTAATCCTTAACATGCCTTGGCAGGAATCGCAATTGTACAACCTGGTACTTAAACGCGATTTTGCCGCAGACAGTGCAGGAAGGCAACTTCTTAAAACAGATACACTGAGTTTTACAACCAAGTCTAAAGAAGAATACGGGCAGGTAAGATTGACGTTTTTAAACCTTGATATGAGTATCAACCCTGTGCTGCTTTTGTTGCAGAACGACGTAGTGAAAAATGCTTTCCCTTTAAAAACTGATGTACTGGAATTGCAACTTATTAATCCTGAGGAATATGATATGCAAATACTGCATGATAGGAATGGTAATGGCAAATGGGATGCAGGAGAATTTTTTACAGAAAAACGCCAGCCTGAAATTATTACCATATTGCCGCGGAAGCTTACTGTGAAACCCAACTGGCTTACGGAGTTTGAAGTTAAAATGCAATAGCAAACATTACAGGTTCCTTTTATCCAGCCCCCAGATGAGCTTTGTTTGAATAGTGTGCAAAAAATTATTTTCGCTGAGGCGCAACAGGTTAATGTGAAATTTTTCTTTCCTCACAGCAAGTGAAATGTTCTTAGAAACAATTTCCCTTCGGGAGTCGAGGGCGCAAATAATATCATCAGAGCGGCTTTCAATTTCAAACGACACTATGCTGTTATCATTAATTACCAGGGAGCGCACATTAAGGTGGTGCGGCGCTACGGGTGTAATCACAAAATTTTCAGAATTAGGAAATAAGATCGGCCCTCCACAACTCAGCGAATACCCTGTGGAGCCAGTTGGCGTCGCCACTATCAACCCATCGGCCCAGTAAGTATTTAGAAATTCACCGTTGATGTAAGTATGAATCTTTATCATTGAAGCAGTATCGCGCTTCATTACGCAAAATTCATTAAGACCAAACGGTATATCACCAAATACCGGCTGGTCGGCTTCAAGATGGATCAATGAACGTTTTTCACTTACATAAGTTCTGAAAGCAAGGGCTCTTATGGCAAGCTCCAGGTTGTCTCTGTTAATGCTGGAAAGAAAACCAAGCCGCCCAAAATTAATTCCCATTATAGAAATGGGTTTGTCTTTAATAATTGTTACGGTATCCAGCAGGGTGCCGTCTCCACCAAGGCCGATTATAAATTCAACATCTTTATCAAGATCATCATTGGTAGTAAATGTAGCGGTTTCTGGTGCAAGGTCAATGGTCTGTGCCAGTTCATCAAACAATGGTTTGAATACAATATAGTCCAGCTCGTAATTTTCAAGCTGGTAAAAAAACAACTTTACATCATGTAGTTGATGGGGATCTATGCCACGGCTGTAAACGGCTACTTTCATTTATTGAAATGTACTCTTCTTTTGTAAATATATACCGTTTTGCCCTAACTGGTTGAAGGAGAAATCAATTTTTAAATTAAAGTCGTACATGGTAACTACATCAATACCAAATCCGCCACCAAAAAGTAATTTATCGTTCAGGCGGTTGTTTCCCGGGTTGGGGTTGTAACCGTAACCGGCGTTTCCAAATAGTTTACCATAAATTTTTAAAGGAATTAACCGCGGGGTAAGCCACTTTGTACCGGGAATGTGTATTTTAAAATTAGTAAGTTGCTGCGCAATGGTAGCATTTAACACACCGCCTGCCACGCCGTCAACCACGTAAAACTCATAACCCCTAAGATTAAAATCGCCATAACCCAGCAGCGGCGAAAAATAATACGGCTGCTGAAACGGAACTTTTATGCTGCCCATTGCGCCAATACTATAAAATACTTTATCGGTAAGTGGCCAGTATTTTACGCCTTTCAGGGTAAGCTGGGTTACATGCACCTCTTTGCTGAGGCCCTGCTGCAAGATTTCCAGTTCGGCGGCGTGGCCCCTTGTGGGGTAAGGGTTATAATCAAATTCGCGGTGTGTGAGTTTGTAATAAAATTCAGGATAGTGGATGCGGTTATTAGCACTGTTAAAAAAATTGGGGTTGAGTTTTAAAACAGAATCATTCACACGCAATTGATTGTATGCTACCCCAAACGTGTGCCAGGTATAAAACGCAGGTCTGTTTATGATCTCAATATTTGCCCTGAAGAAATTTCTTGCAAAAGCGTTATCCCTAAATTTTACAAACGCCTGCTTATCATCAATAGTGTTGTAATTTATTTCATGATTCTTACCAAGCAATATATCAAAGTCTATTCCCCATTTCAGGTTTTCATCAATATAGGGGCGGCTGTACGATAATTGCAACTGGCGCGTGTAACCTGTAATGAAATAGAAGCGCAATTTATCATTGTTCCCCGTAATATTATCTAAATGCAGTTTTACACCATAATCCACTCTTGAAAAACTGGCTTTTTCTTTAAACAGCCACTGGCTGATGTTCCTGTCTACAGGTTTTAAATGCGGAAACGGCCAGATATAATTTCTTTCATCCACCACCACTTTTATATCCACGTTCCACTCATCAAATTGTAATACTGAAATATGTGCTTCGTGAAAAAGCCTGGTGTTCATCAGCCTGTTTTCTGCTTCTTCAAATTTTGGCGGAAAATCTCTGATGCGAATGGAATCTCCTACTTCAAAGGTAAGTTCTCTTAAAAGAATTATATCCCTGGTTCTTTTGTTGCCTTCAAAAACAATGCGCCTTACATTAAAAGTGGGCTGAATGGAATCTTTAAAAGCAATGCTGTCAATATTGTATCTGGCCAGGTTGGCTGGCTTTTCGGTTTGGTCTTCCATAGCTGCCTGTGCAAAAGAAACTGTAAAGCTGCTCAGCACAATAATAAATGACAACATTATTTGCAATACACCAATATTTAGTCTCGCAACAGGCATTGTTTTCAAATACGATACGGTAAGGATTGCAAATTTAGATGTTTAGATAGTTCATCAGGTTTTCATAATTGCTTTTTAACTCATTTGTATACAATTCTTCGCCTGAGTAGTAACGAACGTTATATTCGTATCGTTGGAAAGTTGAAACAATATCTGAAATTTCAAGCTTATTTATCTTAAGGGTTACCTGCATGGCGCCGTCAGTGTGTGAAGTATTGAGCTGAGTGATTTGTGCATCGTTTGTCTCAATAATTTTATTGATCTCTGAAAAAGAGTATTGCTGCGAATCAACTTCAAGTACGATCATGGCGCCAGCTTCTTTCAGGTGCAGAAACTCTGCCACGTGCTTTAGCAGCGTGCGGGCATGCAGTGTACCGGCCAGATTGCCCAATGCATCTAATATGGGAATAATGCTGATATTATTGCTGGCTGCAAGCGATACTGCTTTTAAAAAGTGGTCGCCTTCTTTTACAGATATATCTTTTAGTAAATACTGTAACTCACCAATCATAATGTCTTCGTCTACTTCAAGCAAAGCATCTTCAGCAACCACTCCGGCAAACTTTTCTTCATGCTGAACGGCTATATGCAACATACCATTATCCTGCATCAACTCTAAAACCCTGTATACAGGATCTGAGAATTCAACAAAGGGAATGGCTTCAAAAGATAAATTTTTAATTAACATAGCGCCTTTTGCAGCTAAGACTATAATAATCAGGCTTCTGTTGCAGACAGTGACGTCTTTTTAAGAAAATTAAACAAAATTTTATTAAACTCATCTGGGACTTCCATCATAGGTGCGTGACCACATTTATCAATAAAATAGAGTTCGCTATTGGGCAGCAAACTGTGAAATTCTTCCGCCACAAAAGGAGGGGTTACGTTGTCGTTTTTTCCCCAAATCAGCAGAGCGGGTATTTTTATTTTGTTCAAATCCTCGCCCAGATTATTACGTATGGCGCTTTTTGCCAAAGCAATGATTTTAATAACTTTCAGTCTGTTATTTGTAATGGCAAAAACCTCATCTACCAGCTCATCTGTAGCCATAGCTGGGTCGTAAAAAGTATACGCGGTCTTTTTCCTGATGTACTCTTTGTTGCCGCGTTTTGGATAGCTGTCGCCCATTGCACTCTCAAACAGGCCCGAACTGCCGGTAAGAATGACCGATTTAACGGCTTCGGGTTCATTTCTTAACAAATATACCAGGCCTACGTGGCCGCCCAATGAGTTACCAAGCAGGTGCACATTTTTATACTGCCTGATCTCTATAAAGCGGGCAACATATTTTGCAAGCCCCGTTACACTGGTATGTAAAATATCCATATCAAGCAGCGGAAGCAATGGCACCACCACTTTATTGTGATGTTTGAAAAATTCAATTAAGGCCGAAAAATTACTCAACGCACCAAACAGGCCATGCAGCAACACCAAAGGCTCTCCTTCCCCTTCTTCAATAAATCTAAACTTATCGTGTTGCTTAATTTCGTATCCCATATAATATTAATAGCTGCTAATATATTGATTTTAATGGATGCTGAATAAAATATTTCATCACCGTCGATATAAAAGAACCATTAGCAGGTTCCTGTTATTCTCTCAAAAGCAGTAGTAATATACCAAGCAAAAGTACCAATTTTCATCCGGGCATTCAAGATATTTATTTATTGCGCCAGCACCGCCATGTTACTGTAAACCTGCGCCCATGCCTACTGCCAGGCCGGCAATAAATATAAATACCATTGAAATGACTATTATGATTGCGCATATACGAAAATAACTGGCAAGGCTTGTCAGGCCCAACTCTAAAAGATTACTTTGATTACTTATAAGCGCCCGCCTGATAGTTTTGGAAAACCTGTATAAATAAAAAAACAAAACACCATTTATTAGTAATGAAAATATAACGCTGAAAACAGATGTGCCTGCAGCGGGTGTCAGCATGGGATTGTTTTCAAACCCTTCTTTTGCAACAGGTGCAGCTTCTGGAGTTATAAAAACAGCAATGGCGCTTATGATCGTACCTGCTATGGAAAGTATAGCCGCTATACCTGCAACCTTTGCCGCACCAGCAATGCTACTTTTTGTATAAGCATCAAGCACTTGTGGTGTTGAATGATGTTCCTGCATATATTATTTTAACAATGTGATGAAGTTCCCCAGCATGCCCAAACCGCTGATAATGGCTGTTACAATAAAAAACTTTTTTAAAAAAATGAAGCCTTCTGCTATTAGCGTTGTATCGTTTTGCAGCACGCCCTGCTTTAGCAAGGTGGCCGCCTTGTATAAAAAGTAAAGCACAGCAGCGGCTATAAAAAAAATGATAAAAAAAGCTATGATCAATGCTCCATAAAGGCCCTGCACCTGCAGGTTGAAAGATTGCTCAATTTGCCTGAAAATAGTGGCGCCGCTGAATAACATTACCACCACTACAAACGCGCCCATGGCAAAGCCTACTACTGATATAAGCCTGCTCCAACGGCTGATTTCAAAGATTGCATTCTGCACACCCGGGTTTATATTTTCTTCAATTTTTGTATGCTCTTCCTGCTGCATAAAATATTTTAATTGTAAATATATACTGCTAACCTGCTTTGTCCAAAATTGTATGTACTAAAGTTTGGATATTATTAAACTGTGACAGGTTGAACCAGTTGATAGCTTTTTGTTTTTTAAACCAGGTCATTTGCCGCTTGGCATATCGGCGGGTGTTTTGTTTAATCAGGTCTGTGGCTTGCACCAATGTACAGTTACCGTCAAAATAATCAAACAATTCTTTATACCCCACCGTTTGCATCGCATTCAATTGGCGATAAGTCATTAGTTGCCTAACTTCCTTTTCAAGCCCATTTGCCATCATTTCATCTACCCGTTTATGAATGCGTTCATTCAATTGGTCACGCGGCATTTCAAGCCCTACCTGCACAATACCGAAATCTCTTTTTGCTACCGACCCTTTTTGAAAACTTAAGATAGATTGACCGGTGGCTTCCAGCACTTCCAAGGCGCGCATCATGCGTTGCGGGTTTTGCATTTCTCCTCCTGCAGTAAACTTCGGATCCTTTAACTGAATTTGCTTTTGCAACCAATCCATACCGCCGGTTTCATAATTTCTAATAATGCTGTGTCTGATGGTTTCAGGCACTTCAGGTATGTTGTCAAGGCCATCGGTTAACGCTTTTATATAAAGCCCCGTGCCGCCTGTTACGATTACTGTATCGTACCGAATAAAAAGTTTATGTAACAACTCCAGCGCATACGTTTCATAAAAAGCTGCATCAATTTTTTGGTGAATACTGTGCGATGCAATGAAATAGTGCGTAACGGCCGCCAGTTCAGCCTCTGAAGGCCTTGCCACGCCAATGCTCAATTCTTTGTAGCATTGGCGGCTGTCGGCAGAAAGTATAACCGTGTTCAGCTTTTTGGCTACTTCAATAGCCACAGCGGTTTTACCTGCTGCGGTAGGCCCTACTATTATAATTATTTTTTTTGCGGGCTGAAAACTGCCTGTAAGAGCCATTGTGCCAATTAAAAACTCCCAAAAAGGGAGGCTGAATAAAATTTTTATAACGGTGGATAGATGCTATTATTCTTCATCCGAATATTCGTCAGTGGCATCCACTTCATAATCTTCACCCTCTTCCGTTTTTTCGCCAAAGCCGTCTGCGCCGCGAGTGAGGTCGTATTTCTCCTCAATATCAGCAAACTTTTCGCCCAGCAAGCCCTTTGTACCATATTGCTTGGGACCAATGCCTTCTGACCGAAATAACGCGGGGTAAGTAACCATTGAATCCTCTTCTTTGGAAACATTGATGAGTTCTATCAAAAAATTCCAATGCTTATGAAAATCGTATGTGTAAGTAAATTTTTGGTTAGTATTTTTAATTTCAGACCCTATGGTTGTTTCGTGCATAATAAGCGGCGGCGCCTTGTATTCTTTATCATAAACATCTAAAGAAATTTCGCGGCCCTGCTGCCAGTTATCATTACTGCGGTAAAAAGTAGCCTGATGCTTGTTATCAAACTCGTAAGCTTTTAAAACTGCATCGTGAAGATCTTTAAAGGTTTGAGTATGCTTTATAACAATATCACGGTAGACACTGTCATCTTCTTCGAAGTACACTCTGAATTTTAATATCATGCAACGAATTTACGGCTTTATAATGAAACCGTTTCCCAAGGTGCACAGAACGAAATCATACCAGATACTTTTCGTGTAAGCTTTGTTTTATTAAAAGCAGTAAAATATTTTATAAGATAGGTATTTATAAATATTGAGTGCAAACCCTCTCTTTTTAGAGAAACTTTCATACCTTTGCCATCCTTTCACAAACAACAGAGCGTGGTGTACTGTTGAAAAAGATTGAAACAAAGCATGTTCTCCCATGCGCATTCAAAAAAAGTGAAAAATTAAAATATTATGAAACGTACATTTCAACCTCATAATCGTCGTCGTAAAAGCGTACATGGCTTTCGCAAGCGCATGCAATCTGCCAACGGCCGCTCAGTATTAGCTGCTCGCCGTAAAAAAGGACGCAAAAAATTAACCGTATCTGACGAAAGGGCGCTTAAATAAGCCTTTGAGGACAAAAGAATTGTTATAGCTCCGTTTTCGGGGCTATTTTTTTTATAGATTCAGGTACACATCCAACAAACCATCTGGCAGTACTACCCATATTTTCTTTGCCTTACGGTCTACTTTTTTAAAGCTTTCTTCGTGTAAGGGTATCAATACCTCTTTTTCCTGTACCTGCAGTTTACACAGAATCTGATGGGGCTGCTCAATCACTTCTTCTATCATGCCGAGTTCCTTCTCGCCCTCAATTACGAGGTAACCAAGCAAACTGATGGGGGATGCCTTATCAGCATATTTATTAAAATCTTTTTCTGTTATCCACACTTCTTTAAGCACCAGATTTTTAGCTTCTTCCACGGTATTCACCTCATCGGCCTTTACATATACTTCCTGTTCATTTTTTATACGTGTTGACTCAACAAACCAAGGCAGGTAGCTGCCTGTTTTATCTTTAATAAAAACAGCGGTAAGCCCTTTGAGAGATGTTTTTTTGCCAAGGCCATGTTTTAAAACCAACTCTCCTTTTAACCCGTGGGTGCCTGCAAATTTTCCAATGCTGATGTATTTGATTTGATCCATTTGACGGGGATATTTTCTGATTTGCGAAAGTATGAAGTATTATTATTATCGAACTTCACAGGAATTTGAAAACAAAAAGGCGACCATTCAGGCCGCCTTAATTTTGTTGTTCCATAGAGCTTTTTATTCCCCGGCTCCTTCGGCGTTTACCTCAGGTGCAGATTCTTCAGCTTTAGGTTCAGATACTTTACGTGGTGCGAAACTGCCTACTTTGCGTTTAGCTTTTCTTTCCTCAATAGCTTTTTGCTGACGCTTTTTCATTTGTACTTCATGCTCAGCGCTCCAGGTTGTAAACTTTTGCATCGCTGTTGCCTCGTCAAACAAACCCAATTTTACACCGCGCAGTAAATGTTTCAGGTATAACACACCTTTGAAGCTTAAAATACGGCGAACAGTATCCGTAGGAGTAGCTCCTTTGTTCAGCCATTCTAAAGCTTTTTGGCGATCCAGTTCAATTGTAGCTGGAATCGTCAGCGGGTTGTATGTACCTAATTTTTGAATGAATTTACCATCACGCGGGCTTCTTGCGTCTGCCACTACGATAAAGTAAAAGGGCCTTTTCTTTGACCCGTGTCTTTGCAATCTAATCTTAGCTGCCATTTTAAATAGAAATTTAAGGCGTTAAAAAAAATTATTATTTCCCAATTGACATTGGGGCATCAAAAATAGCGAAACTTTTATTAAAAACGAATGAAATGAGTACTAAAAATAAAATTTAACAATCACGCCGATATGTCAACAAGCGATTCTCTAAGTCTTAGAATTCTTTGCTTTCCGGGCTTTTTCTTTTTTATTTTTAAAATAGCTAAAGTGGTTAATCAGCAACCTGATCTCCGCAAAATCAAAATCATCTGGCAGCGCATTTTTCCATTGCCCTAAGCTTTCAAAACTGTTTTGTTCAAAAAGGTTTTTAAAAATGGAAATCTTTTCTTCCAAAAACAGTTTTTTAATATCTACCACACCCATTGCTGCCATTTGTGCCATGTGGCTCCAAATGGTGGCGGTTGTCAGGCCTCTTTCCTCTGCAATGGTCTTCAAGTGTTTACCGGCTTCAAACAGTTCAAAGCTAACCAAATGGGATGGTTTTTTCTCTACTTGGATACTGATTGCATCATTCTGTTTTTTGCTGTAAAGATTTTTATCTAAGAGCGTGGCCCGCTTCAAGTTTTGTAAATATTCTTCCAGCTCTTCAAGCAGGGTTTTTAAAATATCGTTATAGCCTTTCAGGCCTTTTTGGCCTTTTGTTTCGCTATAAGAATTTTTTAGCGGTTTAAAAAAATGAGTAACAATTTCCACAAAAAAATAATTAACAGCACCGGCACTTTTTTCCTGCACCTGCTGCCAGTTTTCCTCATCAGGCATTTTGACTTTAGCGCGTGCATAAGCTGCAAATTTTTCGTAAACCGAGATTAAATCAATAATCCGGGTTTGCATCGCTTCTGCAAGCTGCTCCATTGCGTCGTTGTTCAAAAACCTACTTTCTGCTGATGCGTCTGCCCAGTCCTTCAATTCTTTTTTTAGCCAGTTTATCTCTAGCAGCGCCAGCAATTTTTCAATTGCATAACCGTATTTTTCATCTGCCAGTATTGCTTCAATCTTTTCGCCCGCGTTGGTTTGGCTGTGAAAATACGCAATGCGCTCATCATTTAAAATGGTGCCTGGTGTAATTCTGGACTTCAACACAATACCTTCCAGCGTGCGGCACCGGCTAAGCGCCACATACACCTGCCCGCTGGTAAACGACCGGCCCGCGTCAATTATTACACGGTCAAAAGTGAGGCCCTGGCTTTTGTGTATGGTTACGGCCCATGCCAGTTTTATAGGAAACTGCTCGTAACTACCTACCACATCTTCTTTTATTTCTTTTTCAGAATTTACATAGTATTTTTTGTTTTCCCACAATTCCCGTTCAATAAGTAGCTCTTCATCTTCTCCTTCCGGCAGCACTTTTACATAATCGTTACCCAACTCAGTTACTTTGGCCAGTTTGCCATTAAAATATCTTTTGGCTTCTGAGGTGTCATTCCTTATAAACATGACCTGTGCGCCGGTTTTCAACTCAAGCTTTTCATCATTTGGATAAAGATGTGTATTAAAATCCCCAGTAATACTGGCATTATAAATAACCGGTTTTTCTTTTATATTTTCAAGATTTCGTCGGTTGATATTATCGGCCATGTAATTGTGAGAAGTGAGGTACACATAATTCTCTGCCGGCTCAAACTGGGGGTTGTACCGCGCATTGAGCAACTCAAAATCTATTTCTTCAAAATCCTTATCGCGTATGGCGTTGAGCATTTGTAAAAACACAGCATCCGTTTGCCGATACACTTTATTCAGTTCTACAGTCAGCAAATTCTTTTCTTTTAATGCCGCCGAATCAAAAAAGAAAGGAGAACTGTAATACCGGTATAAAATGCTTTCTGCGCCTTCTCTTACCACGGGTGGCAATTGATATAAATCTCCAATCAGCAACAATTGAACGCCACCAAACTTTTGGGTACTACGCCGTGCAGTACGCAGCGCCAGGTCAATCATATCCATCACATCGCAGCGAAGCATGGAAACTTCATCTATGATCAATAGATCAAGGTTACGAAAGAGTTTTAGCTTTTCACGACGGTATTTAAAATGCGGCAGCAGGTGTGGAATGTTAACGGCTACGTTAGGATCTACTTCATCATAAATAGGCACATGGGTTTTAAGCGGCAGGCCAAACATGGAGTGAATAGTAGCGCCTCCGGCATTGATGGCGGCAATACCCGTTGGCGCCAATACCACAAATTTTTTTTTGGTACGCTTTATAAAATCGCCCAAAAAGGTGGTTTTACCAGTACCTGCTTTACCTGTAAGAAATACGCTGCGGTGAGTGTGCTCTATTAAATTAAACAGTGATTGCAAGGATTAAATTTTCAAAATGTTTTTTTGATCGGTTATGATGGTTGCTGCTTTGGCATTCAGTCTTCTAGGTTCACATGCCGGCTTTGTACAGGTTCTCCAAAAAACAGTGTGGCATGACTATCAAAATCCTCGGTGGCATCGGTTGTATAAAACTGAAGCCAACTATTTTTGCTGCAAAGCAAATCAATTTCGGGGTGGCGTTTTAAGTAAGATGCCAGACTCTCAGCCACAATACTTCCCTGCGAAAGCAGTTTTACATCTACGGGTAAATATTCAGTAATTTGTTTTTGCATAAGTGGGTAGTGCGTGCAGGCAAGTAATACCACATCAATGTTTTTACCTTTTTGAAAAAGACTATGCAAATTTTTTTTAATGAAATAGGCTGACCCTGGCGTGTTGATCTCGTTGTTTTCGATCAGTGGTACCCACATAGGGCAGGCTTCCTGGTACACCTTTACCTCAGGGAAAAATTTTGCAATTTCTATAGGGTATGATTGCGATGCGATGGTGCCGGAAGTTGCCAGAACGCCTATTGCTTTGGATTGTGAATAGTGGCCTATGCTTTCGGTAGTGGGCCTTATCACGCCTAAAATCCTTTTACCAGGCGCCAATGCAGAAAGATCGTTTTGCTGTATGGTGCGCAGCGCTTTTGCTGACGCTGTATTACAGGCCAGAATTACAAGTGAGCAGCCCTGGTTTAGAAACCATTTTACACATTGCAGGGTGTACTCGTAAACCGTATTGAAAGACCTTGAGCCATAAGGTGACCGGGCATTATCTCCCAGGTATAGGTAGTCATACTGCGGTAACCGGTTCACAAGTTCGCGTAAAACAGTAAGGCCGCCAAAGCCTGAATCAAAAACACCTATGGGAGCTGGTTGTGCCATAACAATTAAAGGGGTGCATTTCAAAAATAAAAATTATTACCGAACGGCCAATAAATTAAAAATGCCTGCAAATGATGCAGGCACTTTTTATAATATTCTTATAATTGATTAAGGGCGGGCGCCAGTTGCGGGCGTTGGTAATTTAATGCCAAGCTTGGTGGCTACTGCCGGCGTTAAATCATCACCAGGAGGGCTAACGATTAAAACATCAGGCGCTAAAACATAAGCCACACCTTTTTCTTTTGCCACATCCTGAATAGCTTTTCTTACTTTTTCATACAATGGCTGTAAAAGCTGTGCAGACTTCATATTATTGAGCTGGGTAGCAGTTTGCTGCCATTGAGAAAGTGTTGCTGCAATAGTTTGCTGGTCTTTAGTAGCTGCATCTACCAAAGATTTTGTTTTTGAATTTTTGATGATGCTGTCGGTACGATTGTATTCAGCCATCAGGCGGTCATACTCGCCGCCAATGCTGTCTTGCTGGTATTGCTGAAGTTTAGTTTGTACGTCTTTGATCTCTGGCAGCAAGGATACCAGGCCTTCGCCATCTACATATCCCATTTTTTGAGCGTTGGCGGTTAAGCCGGTAGCCAGAACAACCGCAAAAGCAGCTATGATAATTCTTACAGTTTTCATTTAATTTTTTTTAAGTTATAGTCAATTTTATGTGCTATTAGTTCCGTAGGGTGGCTGCTATTTTAATCTTAATTCTCTTAATACGTCATCGCTTTTATCCAACCTGGGGTCGGCAAAGATAATAGATTTTCCCTCACTTTTGTCAAAAACAAGGTCGTAGCCGTTGGCTGAAACCAGTCTGTTCACAGCAGCTGCCACCTTATCCTGCAAAGGCTTCATCAATTCTACTCTTTTTTGAAACAAATCTCCTTCAAACCCAAAACGTTTTTTCTGCAAGTCACGCAATTCTTTTTCCTTTTCAAAAAGCTCGTCTTCTTTCTTATTCTTCAGGTTTTCACTCATCATAGCGCCCTGCTCATCATATTCTTTATATAATTTATTAAGGGCAGCCTGCTTCGTATCAATTTCCTTTTGCCATAGAGCAGCGGCATCATCAATTGCTTTTTGTACTGTTTTGTACTCCGGAATTTTTTCAAAAATGTATCGGGTGTCTACAACAGCATAGCGCTGTGCAAAGCCTGCAGTTGCAGATAACAATATAACGCAGGCAACAATAAATAATTTCTTCATATTACTTGATGTTTTTATTTTCATAGATGCACAAACTACACAAAAGGTTTTCTACTCCGGCTCAAAGCCTAACATAAAGGTGAACTTGCCGGCACCTTTAATACCACCGCCTGGCGTAAGCCTGTCAAGACCAATACCATAGTCAAAGCCAAGCAATCCAAACATTGGTAAATAAAATCTCATACCCAAACCCACGCTGCGGCGTAGTTTGAAGGGGTTGTAGTCTTTATAATTGTACCAGCCGTTAGCTGCTTCAAAAAAGCCAAGTGCATAAATGGTGCTGCCTGGATTTGTAACTACAGGGTATCTCAGCTCTGTTATGTACTTGTTAAAAATAATAAACCTGTTATTTGTGTTGGTATTTTCAGGATTAATGGTAGGATCTGAAGTAGTATAAATAGGATAGCCACGATGGGAAACAATATCAAAACCGGTTAATGCATAAGTATTGTTCATACCTGCATCTCCCAATTGAAACCTTTCGAACGGAGAATATTCCATACCGCTGTTGTAGCGGCCCATAAAGCCATACCTTGCTGCCAGTTTTAAGACAAACTGCCGGTTTTTATCCGTGCCCCTGGGTTGTCCAAGCGGTACATACCATTGCGCGCCAAACCTCCATTTATGGTATTCTACCTGCTTAAACTGATCTAAAGGAACGCCGCCACCTTTTAATACTGAGTATGGGGGAGTGAACTGAACGCTCGCCATCAGGTCGCTACCGCTACGCGGGAAAATAGGATCAAAAACTGATGAACGCTGCAGGCCTATTTTAAAGCTGAGGTTGTTAGAGGTCATCGAATCGAGCGGCAACCCATATCTTAACCCCATGTTTGCCACTTTGTAACGGGTAAAGGCTACCGTATAACCAATTGAAAAATAATCATCCGGCCACCTTAACTGTTTGCCCAAACCCACACTAAAACCATTTACCAACAAATACCTGGATCTGTCAATGTTTAATTTTTGTCCCGGAATATAAAGGCCTGAGAAATCATAATCATGATACTTAGAGTTATTATACGCCAGGGTTAAAGAGTTCCTTCTTTTACCACCCAGCCAGGGCTCGGTAAATGAAAAGTTGTAAGAGCGGTAAAATTTACCGTTAGATTGCGCCCTGATGCTGAGTTTTTGCCCATCTCCCACTGGCAATGGATCCCAGGCTGATTTTTTCCAGATGTTCCTGATGGAAAAGTTATTAAAGGTTACACCTAAGGTTCCGGTAAGCCCTATACCGCCGCCCCAACCGGCCGAAAGTTCTAATTGATCAGAAGATTTTTCTTTCAGGCTCCAGTTTATGTCTACCGTTCCATCGTTTTGGTTGGGCACCGGGCGCGGGTTGATAGATTCCTGTTCAAAATAGTTTAGGTTGTTCAGTTCGCGAACAGAGCGCATCAGGTCTGAGCGGCTGAACAAAGCGCCAGGCACAGTACGCAGCTCGCGGCGAATCACATGATCTTTGGTTCTGTCGTTACCCATAATAGTCACGTTTTTAATACGTGCAATGGGGCCTTCCACAATTCTTATCTCGTGATCAATCGTATCATTGTAAATTCCAGTTTCTACCGGTATTGCCTGAAAGAATAGATAACCCTCATCCTGGTAAAGCGTGGTTAAGTCATTTCCTTCCTGGCTGGCTTCAATACCAAGTTTTTTGTTTAAAACGCCAGCATCGTATACATCTCCTTTATTAATACCCAGTACTCGGTTCAAAATGGTATCTGAATATTTTGAATTACCCTTCCAGGTGATGTCGCCAAAATAATAACGGCGTCCTTCGTTCACTTTCAGGTCTACATACATGTTACCGTCCTGTATGATCTGCGTGTCGGCCAGTATTTGCGCATCACGGTAACCCTTTGAGTTAAAGTATTTCAGCAGTTTGTCCTTGTCTTCGTCGTATTTTTTTTGATTGAATTTGGCAGAAGCAAAAATATTGGGCCTGAAATAAGGATTCAGCACTTCAAGTGTTTTGGTGCCATGTAAAAAGCCCCATTCGCTCATATACTCATTAAACGAATATTCCTTTTTTTCGCCGTAAGGGCTTTGATAATCATTTTTATAAAGCGTGAGTTTGGGCTTTTGTTTTGTGCCCTTCATTTGTTTTCTCAACCTTGAATCGCTGATGTTTTCATTACCAAAAAAGTTAACCTCTTCAATTTTTACTTTTTGTCCCTTATCCACTCTGATGGTTAATGTGTTAGAATTTTTATACACCGGGTCGGGAGTTTCCACAAGGTTTACACTGATATTATGAAAACCTTTTTCAGCATAATAATTAGTTACTGTTTCATTAATATTACGCCTGGTGTTTTCAGAAATGATGGTGCCTTTTTGAAGGCCTATTTTGGTGGTCAACTCCTCAGACTCTGTTTTTTTTACGCCCACAAATTTAAAATCACCCAGCCGTGGTCTTTCCGTTACCGCAATTTCAACGCTTACCCTATCATCAACAATACCTGTTAGATATACTTTTACATCAGCAAAAAGCCGTTGTCTCCAAAGGTTATTAATTGCGCGGGAAAATATATCGCTGCCGGGATGTACAAATTTTTGTCCTTTTTGAAGGCCGGAAACCGATAAAACAATGGTTGAGTCTAAAAAAGTTGCGCCAACAACGCGTATGTTGGCAATAGTGTATTCCCTTGGGTATCTGGAATTTTGCCATTCCAGTAGTTTCGGATCTACCGAAGTTGTTGGTATTGTGTCAGTTTGAGCAAAAACAGTATGTACCGCCGTTACAAAAACGAGTAAAGCAAAAAACCTGAACAAAATGGATCGCATATAAGGTTAAATATCGGTAATCAATTTTTGTTTTTGCAAAGCGGGAAGTAGTTTCTTTTGTAACTGATAGGCTTTCATGCCCGTTGCGGCGGCAAATTAACGGTAAAATTTGGAAACTGTATGTTAAAATGAAGCAGTATTTTGAACAGAAAACTTTTAAAAACGTTGATCATTACCATTTTATTAAAGCTGCTCTGACGTTTTGCCAAACCTCCTTTCACGATTTTGATAATCTAAAATCGCTTCGTGCAGATTGTTTTTTCTAAAGTCTGGCCACCTTACATCAGTAAAATACAACTCAGCATAAGCCAGTTCATATAATAAGAAGTTACTAATCCGGTATTCACCGCTGGTGCGTATCATCAATTCAGGATCAGGAAAATTTGCGGTGGAGAGATGTTGTTTCATCAGGTCATGAGTAATTTCTTCCGGCTGTATGCTTCCATTTTTTGCCTGCTGCGCAATATTCTTCACTGCGTTCGTAATATCCCAGCGGCCACTGTAACTAACTGCCATAATTAAATTAAGGCCGGTGTTGTTTTTTGTAAGTTCAAGCGCCTCAGTCAACTCCTGCCGGGCCGTTGGTGGCAACATTCTTTTATCACCAATAATATGAAGCCGAATGTTATTTTTATTCAACCCCTCAGCCTCTTTTCTTATGGTAGAAACCAGCAGTTCCATCAGGCCCGATACTTCATCTTCCGGTCGGTCCCAGTTTTCGGTACTAAAAGCATAAAGGGTAAGGTATTGAATGCTCAGTTCAGCACAACCCTCCACAACTGCCCGCACACTTTCCACGCCATGGTAATGCCCATACAACCTGTCCTCTCCTTTATCTCTTGCCCAGCGCCCGTTACCATCCATAATCACCGCTATATGTAGCGGCAGGCGGCTCCTGTCTATCTGCTCTTGTAAATCAGGCATCTGAATTCAAAAATTTGCTATGCGCAAAAGTAATTATAAAAGAAACTGCCGGGCAAAAAATTATCTGTCCGGCAGCAAAAAGTATCACTTTTGTTAATTCAACACCTGCAATTCTTTACCGATTTTCGTAAAAGCGCTGATGGCTTTGTCAAGATGCTCCTGCTCATGTGCAGCGCTGAGTTGTACGCGTATGCGCGCCTGACCTTTGGGCACCACCGGGAAGAAAAAGCCAATCACATAAATTCCTTCCTCAAGCAATTTTGCTGCAAAACTGGCTGCCAGCACCGCATCATACAACATGATGGGAACGATGGGATGATCGCCGGGTTTGATATCGAAACCTGCAGCGGTCAATTTTTCGCGAAAATATTTTGTGTTGCGCTCCAGTTTATCGCGCAGGTGTGTTGAAGAAGTAAGCATATCCAACACGGCAATAGAACCGCCAACTATGGAAGGTGCTAAAGTGTTACTGAAAAGGTAGGGCCGCGATTTTTGGCGCAGCATATCAATTATTACTTTACGGCCGGAAGTGAAACCGCCCGAAGCACCGCCCAGCGCTTTGCCAAGAGTGCCAGTAATGATATCAATTTTCCCCATCACGCCGCGGTACTCGTGCGTACCGCGCCCTGATTTGCCTAAAAAGCCTGAAGAATGGCATTCATCAATCATGATCACAGCATCGTATTTTTCGGCCAGTTCCACAATTTTATCAAGCTGCGCGATGGTACCATCCATACTGAAAGATCCATCCGTAACAATAATACGGCTACGGCAATCTTTTGCTTCTATGAGCTTTGCTTCCAGATCGTTCATATTATTGTGCTCGTAACGAAAGCGCTGCGCTTTGCAAAGACGCACACCGTCAATTATGCTGGCATGGTTCAGCGCATCAGAAATAATGGCGTCTTCATCATTGAACAAAGGTTCAAACACACCGCCATTGGCATCAAAGGCAGCAGCATATAAAATGGTGTCTTCTGTACCTAAAAATTCTGATAGCTTTTTTTCAAGTTCTTTATGAATATCCTGTGTGCCGCAAATAAATCGTACACTGCTCATACCATAGCCCCGCTCATCAATAGTTTGGTGGGCGGCTTTGATCACGTCGGGGTGAGAAGAAAGGCCCAGGTAATTATTGGCACAAAAGTTTAAAACCGTCTTACCGTTCACGATAATTTCAGCGCCCTGCGGGCTTTCAATAATTCTTTCATTTTTGTATAAGCCTGATCGTTTAATCTCTTCAATTTCTGTGGCAACGCGTTGTGTAAACCTGTCGTTCATATAATATTTTTTATTGCAGTTATCAAAGGTCAAATATCACACTAAATCGGCACCGGAAAAAATAGCACGAAACCGTTTGCACAAATTCAACCAGGCTAAAAAGGGTACACTTTTTGAAAAAATTATTTAAACTTAATAATATGCAAAAAGATCCATCACAAAAACCGCAGGAGAATGACCAGGCATTAAATGCTGATATTGCAAAAGATGAAAACAAGGCGGATGCCGGTTGGGAAGAAGTGAAAGATAAAACAAGCGGTGTAAACCGGGAGCTTGAAAAAAAATTAGAAGAAGGCACTGTTGACCCTGAGGACCTGAGTACACAGGGCGGATGAAGGATATATAGAAAGACAGATTTACCTGCTTAGAGCAATAAAGCTATGCTGCTTACCGTGGTAATTATTATATAAGACAATATGTTGAATATTGTTGGTACGAGCATCATTCTTGTAAAAATGCGGCGGCAATGATTGCTGTTGCAGGGCATAGCATGCCAGCCAAACTGCAAATGATGATGCTGTAGGATATTCGCCCAATAAATGTTTATAGTGAACAACAGGCATCTTTCCTATAAGTTCTTCACAAGCATCATAAAAGGGTTGTAACCGTATATCACCATTTTCTCCTGAAATAAAAATTGTAGCAGATGCATCTAACCCATGCTCATTTAAAAAACTTTCAAAACGGTTTTTTACTGTTGCCACTAAGGGAGTATGAACCGTTTCAATGGCCCTTATTTTTGCAATAGCATTTTCCGGCCGATGGTTTACCAAAAACATGGCCGCGCCTTCTCCGGCAATAGTTGCGGGGAGTTGTGCGTTGTATAAATTTTCGCTTTCAAGGCGCTTATCATACCAGCCATCCAGCAGATCTATATTATAATTATAAGTAGAAATTTCATCTACGCCTCCAACCAGGTATTGTGCCTTCGGATTTTCTGCCATCAGCATCATTGCATCAATTAAAGCATTTTCAAAAGCCAGGCCCTTGTGCACATGCGTGGCATTATAATTATGGTTTTTGGTTACAAGGCTTAACTGACCGGCAATGGCATTAGGCGTGCTTTGTACAAAGTTGCCGGGCGTTAAAAGTCCTTCATCATAATCAATGATCTGGTTGAGGAACTTGATGCAATCTTCCATACCTCCATTAGCCGTACCAATAATGATCCCATCCACCTCATTTTTTGTAATTACCGGCAAACCCGCTCCCAGTCCCATTCTTACGGCTTTGCTCATACGGCGCAGCATACCTTTCGGCACTCCTTCAAGTACCGGTTCCAGCGCTATAAGTTTCCCGTCTTTAGAAGGTTCAACTTTTGCTAAGTCCACATCGCCGCTTGTATGCTGTGGCGATATACATATATGCTGATGAATAAACATGTATTACACTTTACCAAAAATCAGACTGGAACAATTGCCACCAAAACCAAAAGAATTGCTCATTATATAATTTAAATCCCTTTGTGCATATTCAAGCACAGGCGTCAGCCTTACAGGCTCCGTAACGTCTTTAAAATTTAAAGAAGGGTATACTTCCTGGTAGCATAAGTTTAAAATGCTGTACACAGCTTCTACCGCACCTGCCGCCGCCAAAGTATGGCCTGTGTAAGATTTGGTACTTGCAAATGCCGGCGGTATAGTAAACAAGCGCTGCATGGCAATGCTTTCAGTTTCATCATTATTTTCTGTGGCTGTGCCGTGTGCGTTAATAAAATCAATATCGCCGGGTTGCAATCCCGCGCTTTGCAGCGCTTTTTGCATGCACAGGTAAGGGCCCTGGGCATCGGGAGATGTGGATGAAGGGTGATAGGCATCGTTACTGTTACCATAGCCTTTCACTTCTGCATAAATGGTTTTGCCCGCTGCATCTTCTTCTCTTTCCAGCACCACAAATGCTGCGCCTTCGCCCAAATTCAGGCCTTTGCGTGCTGCATCAAACGGTCTGCACGGCTCGCTCGATAAAATCATGAGAGCATTAAAACCATTCACGGTAAATTTTGCCAGCGTATCCACACCTCCGGCGATTACACGTTTTGCCAAACCATTTTTGATAAGCCTAACGCCATACATAATAGAATTGGCAGATGAAGAACAGGCCGTATTGAAAGTATTTACAATACCGCCAATTTTGAATTGAGATTGTAAAAATAATGTGCAGGCGCTGTTCGAATAGGATCCTAAAAATTCTGAACCGCTATTGCCGGTATGATTGGCATCGGCATACAACTCATCTGTAAGACAAATGCCGCCAACCGTACTGGCGCCAATTAGCGCGGTGCCTGCATCCTGCAATGTCTCAGCAGAAAGTCCGGCATCAGCAACAGCTTCTTTAAAAGCGTGTAGTGCTACAAGATCGGTACGGGTAACGCCGGGTTGTTGTATGTGCAGCATCTCGGCAAGCCTGGTGGTAGGGTGGTCAACCTCTGCAAAAGGCAATACGCCGGAATATTTTGATAGAAAATGAACCGCATGGCTGATACCGCTCCGGCCATGCTTCAGGGATATCCGATTGTGAGCGACCGAATCGCCAATTGCGGTAATCATTCCTAAACCGGTTACTACAACCCTTGACAAAATGAATTATTTGGTTCTGTGCTGTTCAATATACTCCACCATCGTGTTGACAGTAGTCAATACTTTGCGGCCTTCTTTCGGATCCTGAATGTTGATGCCGTACTCTCTGGACAGCATCACGATAAGCTCAATCGAATCAATAGAATCAAGCCCGAGGCCATCCCCAAACAAAGGCTCATCATCTTTTATTTCTTCAGGCTTTACATTATTAAGGTTCAAGAACTTTACAATTTGTTCCTTTACCTGCTGTTTTAATTGTTCTTTTTCCATTTTTGGGAATTTGTTAAAAACTGAATGGGCAAATATAGACAATGTACGGATATCTTGTTTTTTATTGCTTTTTTGGAAGTTTTCAGAATGCAGAGATTTAGAATTTATTTCATAATCACCGCACAACGTTGTTTATTACTTCCAAATCACATTTCCTATATTGCATGCCATAAATTATTATTTATGAACAAACATATCATCAACACCCCTCAGGCGCCTGCTCCTATCGGGCCGTATAACCAGGCAGTTTTAGTAAATGATACACTTTTTATTTCCGGGCAAATTCCTATTGATCCGGCTACCGGCGAATTGAATAATGCCACGCTGCAGGATGAAACGGATCAGTGCATGAAAAACCTGCAGGCCATTCTTTCAGATGCCGGTATGAGTTTTGACAATGTGGTAAAAAGCACCATTTTTATTACAGACATGCATCGATTTGCCGAGATCAACGAAGTGTACGGCAGGTATTTTTCTGCCGCCCCCCCCGCGAGAGAAACCGTGCAGGTGGCCGCGCTGCCAAAATTTGTAAATGTGGAGATCAGCATGATCGCAATAAAATAATTTTACAATAATTGCCTGGCATTAAAACATTTTTTAATGAACGCATTTGAAGTACACGGCGGTAAAAAATTGCATGGATCCATCACGCCGCAGGGCGCTAAAAACGAAGCCTTGCAGATCATCAGCGCAGTTTTGCTTACGCCAGAAGAAGTGGTGGTGAATAATATTCCCGATATTTTAGACGTGAACCTGCTCATAGAACTGCTGGAGGAAATGAATGTAAAGGTTAGCCGGGTTGACCGTCACTCCTGCATTTTTAAGGCAGCTGATGTCAATATTGATTATCTCCACAGCACCGCTTTTAAGAAAAAAAGTGGCAAGTTGCGCGGATCAATAATGCTGGCCGGCGCCATGCTGGCGAGGTACAAAAAAGCATTCATACCAAAGCCTGGCGGCGATAAAATTGGCCGCCGCAGGCTTGACACGCACGTTACTGGTTTTCAAAAGTTGGGCACCCGGTTAGAATACAACCGCGACGATGGTTTCTTTCACTTAACCGCGCCTGAACTAAAAGGCGCTTATATGCTGCTTGATGAACCTTCTGTAACCGGCACTGCCAATATTGTAATGGCCGCCACCATGGCCAAAGGCACCACCACTATTTACAATGCGGCCTGCGAGCCTTACGTGCAGCAGCTTTGTAAAATGCTGAACCGCATGGGCGCAAAAATCAGCGGCATTGGCAGCAACCTGCTTACTATTGAAGGTGTAGATTACCTGAGCGGCACTACACACCTTATGTTGCCCGATATGATCGAAGTAGGTTCTTTTATTGGCCTTGCGGCGATGACACAAAGTGATCTCACTATTAAAAACGCTGGCATTAAAGACCTGGGTGTCATACCTGAGAAATTCAGTTTGCTGGGCATTGAAATGAATTTTGAAGGAGATGATATTCACATCCCATCTCAGGAAGACTATACCATACAGCGCTATTTTGATGGCGGTGTGCTGAGCATTTATGATCATCCCTGGCCGGGATTCACTCCTGACCTGTTAAGCATAGTACTGGTAACGGCCATTCAGGCAAACGGCAGTCTTTTGGTACATCAAAAGATGTTTGAAAGCCGCCTGTTCTTTGTAGATAAACTGATTGAAATGGGCGCACAGATTATTTTGTGCGATCCCCACCGTGCCGTGGTAATAGGCCTTGAACGGCAACAACAGTTGCGCGGCATAACCATGAGCAGCCCCGACATTCGCGCAGGTGTGGCGCTACTGATTGCCGCGCTTAGCGCAGAAGGCAAAAGCGTCATTCAAAATATTGAACAGATTGACAGGGGCTATCAATATATTGATGTGAGACTGCAGCAGTTGGGGGCGGATATTAAGAGGGTTGAGAGTTAATTATTGTTACCCAACTATTAAAGCTAATATTTTTAGTATATTTGTTGAAACCATTGTTATATGAAAAAATCAAAGGAAATTAAAATACATTTTCTCAGTGTAGTTAAAAATAATTGGCAAAATAATAAACAAGCCACGCAAAAAACGGAGCCATTTTACGACGTAGAAAATGTTTTTAAATTTATGAAAAAGCTAGCAAAGAAGTCTCTGTTTTATGATTTGAAGGGAGACAAGTTTGCATATTTGGGAGATATTAAATACGAAACAGGACCTAACAATTCTCAATTAGTTATAGGCTTATTTAAAAGCGGTAGAAACGAATTTCGCCCCAGTGTGGTCAATAGAGTTACAGGCGATGAAAGGAAAAGTCCAAAAAACAAAGGGGAAAGCGACATAGAAAAAACACATTTTATTTTTCGTATAGATAGAAAATCAAAAGAAACTTATTTGTTTTTGGAATCAAATCATTTTGGGCTTACACCATTTAATGTTATTAATTATCTAAATAAATTCACAAAGGATTATTGCAAGGATAAAAAATTAAATTCAAAGTTCTCTTTAGGTCATTTTATTATTCCGAGAAATAATTTTTTGACAGAACTAAACAGAATTAAAGATGCGAAAATCGCAGAAGTTTATGTAGACAAAAAAATTTTGAGAAGCGATGCTTTGAATTTTTCAAATCGCACCGTTCCAGTCCAAGACAATGTAGTTTTAACAGTGAAGGCAACAAGACAGAATAGTATTAAATCAACAGTTTTGGATTTTTTTAATGGTTTTAAAAAAGGAAACGAAATAGAAAGAATAAGACTTTATGGAATAGACATTGATAATAACAAAACATTTATCGACACATCGTTCATGGCCAAGTTTGATTACATAAAAGCTCTTTTAAATCAAGAAACAGGAGAAGCTGTTACAGATGATTTTTGGAAAGATTTATTGATAATCGCAAAGAATTTTTAATGGAATATATTATTCCCATAATTGAGTTTTTATATGTTAAAGGCAAAAAGCTTTTTATTAATTTAGGAGTTAGTTTTTTGCTAGCTAGTACTGTTTTTTATGTATGTCCAGAGGTTAAAGCAGGGGATTTTAATAACATATTAAGCTCAATTATTAATTTATTAGGTATTTTATTAGGATTCACAGCATCAATTTTTTCCCTGATTCTTACGGTAAATATTCCCTCAATAAAAGAAGCAAAGAATCATAAAATCAATAAAAGAATTTTTAATAAAGATTTATCACTTTTTGATAGTCTTACGATAAGTTTTATTTTTTTGATATTTCTTTTTGGAGCACTCCTTTTGTTTAATTTTTTAATTCCTTTTTTTCTTCCTAAAATTCCTCAAAAAAGTCAGGCGATTTTTTCTATTGATGTGTTTTTTATAGCTTTTTCTGTTTTGCTTCTAATGAGAACATTACTTGACTTTTATTTCATTTTTACAAAAAATAATAATGACAATAGTAATTCATAAGGTCGGCAATAAAAGCCAGAATGATAATCTTATACTTTCACACACTTATACAGAGATATCAAAAGAGATAAAAAGCATCCTAAATGAATATTTCCTGAGCCCCTTCAAATCCGAAGAATACTACCAATTCTACCACGATTCTTCGTTGTCGCTAAACGAAGTGTACACCTACGTTTCTGCCATTTTTGCAAACCCGGAAGACCTGCATGAACAATCTGTAAATCTTGCCAAACATTTGTACAACCAAAGTACACATCCTAAAATAAAAGCTGGTGAATTTTACGTGGTATATTTTAGGGATTGCATTGTTAACGGAGAAACGCTGGATGCTGTCGGGCTTTTTAAATCAGAGAATAAAGACACGTTTTTAAAAGTATTTCCCAGTGATGATGGTTTTGAAATAGAAAGTGAACAAGGCATCAACATTAATAAATTAGATAAAGGTTGTCTCATTTTCAATACAGAAAAAGAAGACGGCTATATTGTATCTGTTGTTGATAACACCAACAAAGGTGTGGAAGCGCAATATTGGATTGATGATTTTTTACATATTCGCCAGCGGCAGGATAAATATTTTAATACTGAAAACACACTTACCGCGTATAAAGAATTTATTACCAAAAAACTGCCGGAAGAATTTGATATTTCTAAAGCTGACCAGGCAGATATGCTTAACCGCTCTATTCAGTTCTTTAAAGAAAAAGATAATTTTCAGTTGGAAGAATTTTCCAATGAAGTTTTGCATTACCCGGAATACATAAACGGTTTCAATAATTATAAAAAGCAATACGAACAGGATAGAGATATGGAGATAGCCGACAGCTTCCCTATTTCAGATGCAGCCGTAAAACGTCAGGTGCGTAATTACAAGTCCGTCATCAAGCTGGATAAAAACTTTCATATTTATGTTCATGGAGACCGCAATATGATTGAGCAGGGAGAAGACACGAAAGGAAAGTTTTATAAAATTTATTTCAGGGAAGAGAATTAAATTAAGTCATTTACACATCCGAATGTGGATTTTTCATTCACCTCAAAAAAGCAAAGGTACCCACTGAGAACAACGGGTACCTTTATATTGCTAAATCAACAAAACAAAAAAGGCAAACAATATATCGCTAAAGATTGCTATACTCTTTCGGGATGCAGGGTCCATTTTTCAGGAGACCTCCACAGGGCAGAGAGTAACAACTCTCTCATGTAGAAGAACTCTTTTGGAAGCTTGTCATACATTTTTTCAAACAGTTCCTCATGGCCGAACAACTCTTGCTTCATGGGCTCACGGTCTACCGTCATGATCTTTTGAAATTCTTCTTCGCTAAA
>JAFAFV010000126.1 GCA_023423285.1 Bacteroidota bacterium | reverse complement strand
GCCACTGCATCTAATAAATAAGCATATTGCGCTATGGGTTTTCGCGTGGCAGTATTAAATTTCGTGATTCTCACCGGCGCTCCAGGCATATCTACATCGGCACGTGGGCCATCGTCAAACAAAGGTTCTTCAATGCTTACATACAATGCATTGAATTTTTTATCAAATGTCAGCCCTTCAAAAGCTCCGTTGGTGCGCGGGCCTGCTTCACCTGCCTTCATGCGCAGGTGCGATGGTATTAAAAAACTATCTAAAAAATTTCCTTTTACATCTATTTCATATACAAACGGATCCTGCAATACCGCAGCACCATTGCGCACAGCCTTGTCACCTTCACTGGACCATACTAACGTGTTTTTTACAGGATTATAACGAATGGATTCGGGATCAGCCGCGCGCACCGCATTTTCTTTTATTGATGGAAACGTGTTGCCGCCGGCTTGCTTTAAAGTGTGTACGGATGTAAAGTTTACGCTTGCAATTTTATTGTTTTGAATATCTATATCAGCCGTGTAAAATCTTGCCGGGCTTGTGGCCGATCGCTCATCGCTGATGATGTAGTATTGATTTGTTTTTGGGTTGTAATCAATACCAGAAAGTCCGCCTACGAGTGTGTTTTCATAAGTAAAATTGTGTGGAATTATATGTACATCCAGCAACCTTAGCTTTGGTGTTTCAAGATTGCTGTGCGAAATCAGCGCAGGTGCACAGCCCCATCCTATAACGATCATCCACAGCAGTGTTAAAAAATTAGTCCTGTACATATTTTCAATTGTTTAGTCCGAAGGTATAGATTATTTATGGCGGGATGTGATAAGTGATGTGTTGCCGCCAACCTTTAATGGTAGTAAAATAAAAAAATGTTACAAGCCGTAAGCCGGATTCTGTCGTGGGCTATCATTTATCTGTTGCAGGGGTTACCCCCGGCAATCAATCTGCCTACCCTCCGGCATGGGAGCGGGCCGCTCCGCCGGTTTACATGGCATTTCAGCATACAAGGTTTACCTGCCCTGCGCATTACTACGCAGTGCCGTGAGCTCTTACCTCACGTTTTCACCCTTATCCACTTAAAAGCAGACGGTTATTTTCTGTGGCACTATCTATTATTCGCGTAGCGAACATCCGGCTGTTCACCGGTGTACTGCCCTGTGCTGTCCGGACTTTCCTTGGTGCTAAGGCACCACGATAGCCAGGCTTGTAACCCCACAAAGATATATAAATTCAATCCGGTGTTTATTAGGCATTCGTGTAATAATTTTAATTATTAGGTAATACGCTAATAACTTCAATTATTAGGCATTATGCTTATATTTGTACCATGATAGCAGTAATTACCGGCGATATCATTCATTCTGCCAAAATGAATCCCAGGCGATGGATGAATACTTTAAAAAAAGCCTTAAGAAAATATGGTAAACCCCCTGAAAACTGGGAAATATACCGGGGCGATGCCTTTCAACTGGAAATGAATGATGCGGCTGATGCATTATGGGTTGCCATTCACCTGAAGGCCATGCTAAAGTGCATATCAGGACTGGATGCGCGCATGAGTATTGGCGTGGGGCAAAAAGATTACGAAGCAAAAAAAATTACCGAAGCAAATGGTACTGCATTTGTGCATGCAGGGCGTAAATTTGATCTGCTAAAAACAGAAAAAGTGAACCTGGCGATCTATTCGGGTAATGAAAGATTTGATAATGAGATCAACCTGTTTTTAAAATTTGCGCTCACGTTTATGGATGGATGGACCACCACTTCGGCAACGCTTGTAGATGTGCTGATGAGCAATCCGGCAAAAAATCAATCTGAGATTGCGGCGGTATTAAAAATCAATCAGTCTGCCGTAAGCCAGCGTAAAAAAAGAGCGCACTATGACCTGATAGAAGAGTTGAATCGGCATTTTAAAAATCGCGTAAAAGAAACCTTTGCATGATATTATTCCTCAAACTATTGTTAGCGCACCTGCTGGCAGATTTTATTTTACAGCCCACAGCCTGGGTACATGAAAAAGAACGACTGAAACATAAAAGCCCGAAGTTTTACCTTCACTTACTGGTACATTTTGGTTGCATGGCTTTACTGGTTTGGGATACGGGCCTTTTACCGGCCATAATTGTTATAACAATCATACACGGCGTTATTGATTACCTTAAACTTCAATATCAGCGCTCAAACAAGCGGGCCGCCTTCTTTTTAGATCAGTTGCTGCATATTGTAACCTTGATAATTGCAGTATGGGCCATTCAAAACGATGCTTTTGCAGCATATGGCTTTACCTGGAATATTTACTACCTGCCCGTCATAACAGCAGTGGTGTGGCTTACCCTTCCCTGCTCCGTTGTAATAAGAAACATCATATCAGCATGGTCATCGCAAATACAATTCAAAAGCACCGATATTGAAACAAAATCTTTACAAAATGCCGGAAAGATCATCGGAATTTTGGAACGGATACTCGTGTTTATTTTCATCATGGTCAATCACTGGGAGGCGGTTGGGTTTTTGATCACTGCAAAATCGGTTTTTCGCTTTAGCGATCTGAAACAGGCGCAAGACAGGAAACTTACAGAGTATATTTTAATAGGAACACTACTAAGTTTTGGAACGGCCATTATTACCGCCATCATTACACAGTTTATTCAGGCTATTGTTTAAAAAATATTTCAGTGGCTCCATAACCATATGCAGGATGATACTGATTTACAAAGTAACTCACTTCTTTTTTCAAACGCAGGGCATCATGCAATTCATCCCGAAGGCGGCCAGTGCCCACGCCATGAATCATGATCAGATGCGGCTGATGATGCGCTACTGCCAAATCATAAAACTTTTCAAATGTTTTTAGTTGCAGCGTGAGTATTTCAAAATTATTCATACTACTGTGTTCGTCCGTTAGTTTTTCAATATGAAGGTCAACTACAGTTCTTGCGGGTTCCAAATGCTTTCTCGCTTCTTTAGCTTCGTACACTTTAAAACCTTTGCTGGTAAGTGTATCCAGCGAAAAATCGCGTTTCTGGGTTGGCGGCCTGTCGGGGTATACGTCAAATAACTGGTAAGAAAAAGAAGCTTCGCCTTTTTCACGCATCTCAGCTATTCGGTTAAACAGTTGCCTGGGTTTTAACTTGATAGCAGCTTCATAGTGAGTGGCCTTTTTTTTGTCTTCTATGGGCAATGAAAATTCAAAATTAAAAGAGGGGCTATCGCTCATGTCTTCAAACGGCACATCATGAATATAAAAATGCTCGAAAGGCTGAACCGTATTTTTTAATTCGAAATCAGGTTCTCCAAAAAAAGTCAGCTTGTAAGTAAACTGATATACCTGTGAAGTATTGTTCACAAGATGCAGTTTCAATTCTTCTACAACATCATCGCCAAATTCATCTATATCCGAAATGGGTAGAATGTTCAGCCACACGCCATTTTGTTTTTGCTCACGCTTTTTGGATGGCTGTTTTTCTTTCCGCACATCGTCAACATAAGCTTTTTGAGGCTTATGCTGTATTTTCTTGTCGGTAAAGTTTTTAAAGTAAGGAAAATCAATCTGGTCGAGGTATACGGGAAAATGCACACCGCCCACATCTACCAGCGCCATTTTTTTATTGATAAAATCAATGATGGTCGCTTCTTCGTTGGAGTGTAATATTAAAACCCTATCACCTATCTGGTATTTCATTTTTTTATTTTATCATTATTGGCAGCGCGGCTCTCTTTTGCCAGATTGCTGTTGCGATATCCATACAGAAAATAAATCACCAATCCTACTGCCATCCATACAAAAAACCAAAACCAGCTTATAGCAGGAATTTCAATTAATAGATACATGCACGATAAAACGCCCATAATAGGTATTAACGAATATTGCTTCTGAATAGTTTTAATGGTAATGATTGCCGCTATGATGATGAATAAGAGAAACAATATTTCCTG
>JAFAFV010000124.1 GCA_023423285.1 Bacteroidota bacterium | reverse complement strand
AGATATATTCAATGGATAGCAAATTTATTGTTTCAGCACGTAAATACAGGCCCCAAACTTTTGATACGGTAGTGGGGCAGGAGCATATTACCACCACGCTAAAAAATGCGATCAGGCAAAATCAACTGGCACATGCTTTTTTGTTTTGCGGACCGCGTGGCGTGGGTAAAACTACCTGTGCCCGCATTTTAGCGAAAACCATCAACTGCGAAAATCAAACACCCGATGGCGAGGCCTGCAATACCTGTATTTCCTGCACCTCATTCAACAACGGCGCTTCACTAAATATTCACGAGTTAGATGCAGCCAGCAACAATTCTGTAGATGATATTCGCGCGCTGGTAGAGCAGGTGCGCTTTGCGCCACAGGCCGGCAGGTATAAAGTATATATTGTAGATGAGGTGCATATGCTGAGTTCGGCAGCGTTCAATGCTTTTTTAAAAACGCTTGAAGAGCCGCCACCCTATGCCATTTTTATTTTAGCTACCACCGAAAAGCATAAAATATTAGCTACCATTTTAAGCCGCTGCCAAATCTTCGACTTTAAACGTATTACAACTAATGATACGGTAGAGCACCTGATGCAAATATGCGAAAAAGAAGATGTAAAAGCTGAGAAAACCGCCCTGCATACCATTGCCCTAAAAAGCGAAGGCTGTATGCGCGATGCGCTGAGCATTATGGATAAAATTGTGAGCTTTACCAACGGTGAACTTACTTACAGCAACGTGCTGGAGCATTTGAATATTTTAGATGAAGATTACTATTTCAGACTTATTGATTTGATGATGACCCAGGACCTGGCGGGCGCCATGTTGCTGTATGATGACATAAATAAAAAGGGTTTTGAAGGAGACTTGGTGCTGAATGGCTTTTCTGAGTTCATACGCAACCTGCTGGTAAGCAAGGATGAAAAAGCGGCCGCATTGCTTGACACGGTTGAAAGTTTTAAAGAAAAATATAAATCCACCGCGGCAGTCATTCCGGCGCAGATATTGATTAGCGCGCTTAATGTTTTAAGTGAGGCAGAACTAAACTATCGCGCGGCACGTAATAAACGCCTGCATGTAGAACTTGCGTTGATAAAACTTTGCTATTTGCAACAGGCCATGCAAATTATCGCCGGCAATAATACCGTTGCTGTTAAAAAAAAACTGAGTGAATCAGCCGGGGCACTGCCTTTCAGAAAAATTCAGCCCGTGGCGCTGCAACCCGAAAAAGCCAAAGCCACTGAAACGCCTACCTCAGGTGCAAAGCTTACCATTGCAACAGATAAACCTTCCGTAGCAGAAAAAAAACAAGTTTCGGCGCAGCCTGTAAAAAATACACCGCAAGCGGTAACATCAGGCAAGGTACCCCGCCCGGCTAACAGTACAAAAAAGATCTCTACGCTTGAAAAAATCAAGCAACAGTTTAGTATCGAAGAGCCCGGCGCAGAAAATGAGCCGTTACAAGACGAATCGCTAAAGAAAGCGTGGGCAACTTTTGTTCAAAAGCTAAAGGATGAAAAAAATGCAGCAGCCCAAAGCTTTGAGATGGCGCAGCTAAAGATCATGGATGAGAACACGTTTTATATTTACACCTACAGCGTAATTGAGCACCGGTTTATTGATAATTGCAAAAACGAAGTATCGCAATTTTTACAAAAAGAGTTGAATAAAAACGTATTAAATATTTATATCGTTCGGAATGAAAACAAGTCGCGGGAAGTGAGTGCCTCAGAGCCTGCGCCGTTAACTGCTGTGCAACAATACCAGAAATTGATTCAAAAATACCCGCTTATTAAAGAGTTGAAGGAAAAGTTGAAACTGGAATTAGATCGCTGATACCGGCAATAGTTTTAAGACCAAAACTTATACACTTCTAAGTTTGCTCAATAATAATTTTTAAGCAGCAGCCTGGCCGTGCATAGCCCTTAATTGATTGTTTTTCCACCCCGGAAATGGTTGAAATTCCTTAATTTCGGCGAAAATTATAATTCAATGGCTGAAAAGATATTAATGCCCCGTTTAAGTGATACAATGACTGAAGGCGTAATAGCCGAATGGCATAAAAAAGTAGGCGATCCGGTAAAAAAAGGTGATTTATTAGCTGAAATAGAAACAGATAAAGCCACCATGGACCTGGAAAGCTACAAAGACGGTACAGTATTGCATTTGGGTGTAGAAAAAGGTGGAAAGTTGAACGTGGATGATCTTTTGGTGATTGTGGGTGATGCGGGTGAAGATATTTCCGGCCTGCTAAATGGCGGCAAATCTGGCGGCGAAGCTCCTAAACAGACAGAAGCTAAGAAAGATACCGACCGGCCCGAAAAAACACAGGCTCCTGAAGTACAGAAAGCCAGCCAGCCTAAAGAAGAAAAATCCGCAGCAATTGACGTGGCCTCTATGGATGAAGTGGTGCTGATGCCACGGCTGAGCGATACCATGACAGAAGGTGTAATAGCCAGTTGGGCAAAAAATGTGGGTGATGATGTAAAAAAAGGCGACCTGCTGGCAGAGATAGAAACAGACAAGGCTACCATGGAGCTTGAAAGCTATAAAAATGGTAAACTGTTATACCAGGGCGCTAAAGACGGAGAAAAAATACAGGTAAACGATCTGCTTTGTATTATTGGCGAAGAAGGGAAAGTAGATGTGGAAGCAGTAGTGGCGGCCATTAAAAGTGGCGGTGGTGCGCCAACCCAGCAGGCAGAAGTGGGAGGCGACGACAAAGATGCTGGCAATACTTCTGAAATGAAAGCTGCCGAAGGTTCACCCGCTGTAAAAAATCAGGCACCTCAAACACAAGAAACCGAAGAAGATGCCACAGGAGATGGCCGCGTAAAAGCATCGCCCCTGGCTAAAAAATTAGCAGCCGAAAAAGGCATAGATATTACAAAAGTAAAAGGCAGTGGAGATGGTGGTAGAATCATCAAAGCTGATATTGATGGTTATAAAGAATCAGCAGCGCCTCAACAACAGGAGGCAGCAGCTCAACCTGCTAAGCCGCAAGTTCCACAGGCCCCTGCCGGACAGGAAAGCTTTGAAGAGGTAACTGTAACTCAAATGCGCAAAGTAATTGCCAAGCGCCTGGCTGAAAGTAAATATTCAGCGCCACACTTTTACCTTACCATGGCTATAGATATGGATGCAGCCGTGGCAAGCCGCGCTAAGATCAATGAGACAAGCTCTGTAAAAATATCTTTCAACGATTTTGTATTAAAAGCGTGCGCCATCGCATTAAAACAGCATCCCGCGGTGAACAGCAGTTGGCTGGGCGATAAAATCCGGATCAATCATCATATAAATATTGGGGTGGCCGTTGCAGTTGATGAAGGTTTGCTGGTGCCCGTGGTTCGTTTTGCAGATACAAAATCACTCTCTCAAATTTCAACAGAAGTGAGGGAGTTTGCTACTAAAGCTAAAGCAAAAAAATTACAGCCGTCAGATTGGGAAGGCAATACGTTTACCATTTCCAACCTTGGTATGTTTGGTATAGATGAGTTTACAGCCATCATCAATCCGCCAGATGCCTGTATTCTTGCAATAGGAAGTATTGCACAGGTTCCGATTGTAAAGAACAACCAGATCGTCATCGGCAATGTAATGAAAGTAACACTCAGTTGCGACCATCGCATAGTAGACGGCGCAAGCGGAGCGGCCTTCCTGCAAACACTTAAAGAATTATTGGAAGAACCTTTGAGAATGCTGGTTTAGTCAACCAGGTGGTCAAATGATAATTATCAGTAGTAGTAAACCACAGTTGAAATGAATGCTTTTTTTTCCGATTATTTGAAGTACGTGCTCTGAACCTATAAATAGTTTGATGTTTAAAAAGTGAGTTATTCTTTATAGCTCACTTTTTTTATAGGGTTATTAAACAGATGTACACTGTACTAACATTCCATTTAATGATCTTCGGCAAGATTTTAGCTGCAATGCACATATGAATAAAAAAACTCTAGTACTGGGTGCGTCAGAAAATCCTTCGCGTTATAGCAATATTGCTATAAAAAGATTACGGGCTAATGGGCATGACGTGATAGCTGTTGGCCGCAGGGCTGGTAAAGTAAATGATGTTGAAATTGTGAAGGAAATGTCCCATTTTGACGAGGTAGACACTGTGACCATGTACATGAATGCAAAAAACCAAAGTGAATATGAAGAGTATATACTTTCATTAAAACCAAAGCGCATTATTTTTAATCCCGGCGCTGAAAATGATATGCTTGCTGAAAAAGCAGTTTTGAACGGCATTCAACCTATAGAAGCCTGTACGCTAGTGATGCTTTCAACCGGGCAATATTAATTGTTCAATAGAAATATCACATTAAATTCATTACGTATGCGCATTATTTTTCTATTCATTTTTTCTATTGCCATTTTATTTAATGCCAAAGCCCAGTTAGCTGCTGATAAAATTGTTTTGAAAAACAACCAGCCTTTTGCCCTTGTAGCCGGTGGTAGTAAAGGCATTGGTTATGCCATAGCAGAAGCGCTTGCCAAGCGTAAATATAATTTGGTTTTAATTGCAAGAGGTGTGCCCGCATTACAAGAGGCACAGCAAAAACTCCAGTCAACTTATGGTATTCAGGTAGAAATTATTTCTCAGGATCTTAGTAAAGACGATGCGGCAGAAAAGCTACGGCATTGGTGCGAACAAAATCAATTGCCGCTGAAAATGCTTTGCAATGTGGCCGGGCTGGGCGGAGATAAAGACATGGGCGAACTATCAACTGACAGTTTGAGATATATGATACGCCTGAATCTGGAGAATCCGGTAGCATTAACCAATGAACTGCTGCCATTGCTTGAAAAAAATAGGCCCGCTTATATTTTAAACGTAGCCAGCATGGCCGGCCTGACACCATCGCCACCCAAAAATATTTATGCGGCCACCAAATCGGGTGTATTGTATTTTGGATATGGATTGAAGTATGATCTTAAAAAGCACAACAAGGGAATTACTGTAAGCACGCTTGCGCCGGGGCCTGTTTACACAAAGCCGCAAATTGTAAAAACTACGCGTAAGCAACTGGGTAAGTTTGGAGATTGGATGGCAGTGCCGCCGGCAAGAGTAGGTGAAGTGGCTGTAAAACGCACATTAAAAGGGAGAACTTTAATCATTCCAGGCGGATGGTCGCACCTGATCTCAGTTGGCTTGCGCGCACTACCCAGCCGCTGGGCTGCTGCTATTTATAGCAAACTGGAAAAAGAATAGCCAGAGGTTAAAAAGGCTTTCCGTGTGTGTGTTTGATTAATTTGTTTGTTAGCCATATATTGTGTTTCATAAGCCCGATAAACAGGTTGGTTTGCCAGGCTTTCCCAAATCTCTGCTGGATCCAGCGCCCCGTGCGTAACCGTGAGGAAAAGTTTTCTTTCCAGTTTTTTTCATATTGCAACAACATGTCTTCAAGCGAAATGGATTTTTTTAAATAAGCATCAACCGCAGCAACCAACAGTTTAGAGGCGTGCATTGCCATGCTCATTCCATTTCCGCAAAGCGGCGTTATCATGCCACAGGCATCACCAACTAAAGGAACTTTTTTAAAAACAGTTTCTTTATCATCGAAAGATACCTGCGATATGGAAACAGGATGTTCAAAAAGAAATTCACTTTCTGTAAATATTTTTCGCAGATGCTTGTTTTTATATAGCACCAATTGTTCCATTTGTCTTATGCTACCACTGGCTTGTAAATTAGCGGCCGTTGTTAAATAGCACAGGCAATATTTATCGCCCTCAATTTTGGATATGCCGCAATAACCACTTTTAAAATTATGCAGGGCTATGGTGTCTTCAGGATGAGCTGTTTTAATATGATACTTTACGCCGATGTAATTGTTTAATGTATTTGGCTTTTGAGATATAAAATACCGATGCCACCTTACATCCAGGTTGCTTCGTTTTCCAAAACTTCCCAATGCAATTTTTACCTTGTAAGTGCCATTGCCTGTGGATATTTTATAATATTCATTGTAAACAAGAATATCATCTGCTTTCAGTTTTTCCATAATCACCACACCCAATCGTTTCGCTTCTTTATAAAGTAAATCATCAAGCAAAAACCTGCTAATGCCAAAACCGCCCAAACCCAGATCAGCATGTAGCAAATTACCGTTTGGTGCACTTACCTGCAATTTTGATATGGCTGGTAAATAGAGCGAAGGAATGTCAATACCACAATCCATTAAAAACTGTTTGCTTTCATTGCTGATGTATTCGCCGCACACACGATGAAATGGATATTTGTTTTTTTCAAAAAGGATTATCGTGTATCCTTTCTTTCGTAGGTGAATGGCAGCCGTGAGGCCGGCCAGTCCGCCGCCAACAATCCCAATATCATATTGCTGTTGATGAATCATTGTTGTTTAAAAAGGATTTGTGTTAGCCGGCAACGGTACCACAATCAAATGCCTGAAGGCCCACTTCCAGTTTATGTTTGCATGTTGGTTGCCCGAGTCTTTCAAAATGCTCATCCATTCTTTTTTTGTAAAACCTTTCCCCACAGAAAGGGGCGCATCATGCTTTACAAGATAAGACTTTGAAAATAACTTTGTGAGGTATTTGATACTGTAATAAGCCGCGGGGTGGCGGTGCAGATCACTTATAAAAAAACCTTTTGCCGCGTGTTGCGCCATCCAGTTAATGATTTCAACAACCTGCTCACTAATAAAATGGTGGCAAAAAAGTGAGTTAAATATAATGTCAGGTTGATGGTTCAATACAGCATATTTATAATCACTGCAGATAAAATCGAACTGAGGATACTGATGTTGCGCAAATGCAATGCAATTTGCATTAATATCAATACCCGTAAGGCGTACATTAATATTGTTGTTGCGGCACCACTTTGCTATGGCATACAAATTATCGCCACCGCCGCATCCGATCTCGCAAATGGAAATTGTTTTTAAATTACTCAGCAATTTCTTTACGCCTTCAATAATAATTTTATGGCCGCCCAGCCATGTGTTCACTGTATTCAGTTCAAGCATATTTCTTTTGATGTCTTCAAAAGGAATACGCGGATCATCCAACAACTCTTTTTGATGGCTTCTTTTGGAAAAATCAGTCATGCGTCAAATGAAAGGTTTCTAAAGTAAGACCGGGGCCAAAAGCCATACCAATGGTGCTTGTTGCAGATTTTTTGTGCTTTGCCTGGTTGATGATTCTTTCCAGTACGAATAAGATGGTTGGGCTGCTCATATTGCCGTATTCAGAAAGTACTTCGTAGCTGACGGCCATTTGCTGTTTGCTAATGCCGCTGCCTTTTTCAATGGCCTCTAGAATCCTTCTGCCACCGGGATGAATACACCAGGTGCTGATGGCTTCTTTATGAATGTTGTAATGCCGCAGAGCATCGTCAATCACTTTGCCGCATTTATGTTCTAAAATATCAGGTATGTTGCTGGTAAGTGTCATCAAAAAACCTTCCGATGAAATTTTCCACGCCATGTCTTCAATGCCATCAAAATCTATATCGCTGTAAAAATCATTTATTCTCCATCCCTGTTTCGGGCTGGCATCTCCTTCTACCAATACTGCAGCAGCACCATCGCTAAAGATAACGGTAGAAGTAATGTTGTCTGGTGTTTTTTCTTTTTGAAAATGAAGCGTGCAAAGCTCCACACAAACTACCAGTACTTTGGCATCAGGCTCCTTCGCGGCAATGTAATAAGCCTGTTTCAAGCCATGAATAGCGGCATAACAACCCATGAAATTGACCGAGGTGCGGTAAATATTATTAGACAATCCAAGTTCTTTAATAATGGAAAGGTCTAAGCCGGGCGCTTGCATGCCTGTGCAGCTTACGGTGATGAGGTGGGTAACTTCTTGCGGGTTGATTTTTCCATCAACGCATTTATATATTACATCTTTTGAAAGTTGCAACGCGTTTGCTTCGTAGATTTTTAAAC
>JAFAFV010000146.1 GCA_023423285.1 Bacteroidota bacterium | reverse complement strand
AAAGACCAGTTGCAGCAGGTGATTTATGAAATACAGGATGAAATGCAGGCGCAGGTGGAATATTTTAAAGCGCAGAATAAATACATTGAGGCCCAGCGCATTAAAGAGCGCGTGGAGTATGATGTTGAAATGATTAAAGAACTGGGCTATTGTAATGGTATTGAAAACTACTCGCGCTTTTTTGACCGCCGCCGACCGGGCACCAGGCCTTTTTGCCTGCTGGATTATTTTCCAAAAGATTTTTTGACTTTTATAGATGAAAGCCACCAAACCATGCCGCAGATCAGCGGGATGTATGGCGGCGACCGCAGCCGCAAGCTGATTTTGGTGGATTATGGGTTTCGATTACCATCGGCGCTGGACAACCGCCCGCTGAATTTTCATGAATTTGAAAACCTGCAGAACCAGATGATCTTTGTTTCGGCTACGCCGGATGCTTACGAGCTGCAAAAAAGTGAAGGCGTAGTAGTTGAGCAGGTAGTAAGACCGACGGGTTTATTAGACCCGCCAATCGAAATACGCCCGAGCATTAACCAGATTGATGACCTGCTGGACGAAATTGATAAGACCGTAAAAAAAGGCGACCGCGTGCTGGTAACTACACTAACCAAACGCATGGCGGAAGAAATGGATAAATACCTGCACCGCATCAATATAAAAAGTAAATACATTCACAGTGAAGTGCACACACTTGACCGCGTGGAAATACTGCGTCAGTTGCGCTTGGGCGAAATTGACGTGTTGGTGGGCGTGAACTTATTACGTGAAGGCCTTGACCTGCCGGAGGTGAGTCTTGTAGCGATATTAGACGCTGATAAAGAAGGTTTTTTACGTAATGAAAAATCGCTGACGCAAACAGCGGGACGCGCGGCAAGAAACGTGGATGGCCGGGTAATATTTTATGCTGATACGATGACGGGCAGCATGCAACGCACGATTGATGAAACCAATCGTCGCCGCGAAAAACAGGTTGCTTACAACATCGCTCACAACATCACACCGCGCACGATTAAAAAGTCGAAGGATGAAGTATTTAAGCAAACCTCTGTGTTGGATATTAAAGGGTTTGATGAAAAAGATCCATTTGCCATTGGTTATGATGAAGGCCTGGTAACCGTGGCTGCCGATGCGGGTGAGGAATACAAAACCATTCCAAAGATGGAAAGAGCCATTGCTAATACTAAAAAGAAAATGGAAAAAGCTGCCAAAGACCTTGACTTTATGGAAGCCGCGCGGTTGCGCGATGAGATGTTCCGGTTGCAGAAAGAGTTGGAAGCAATGAAATAAATTTTTACAGAATTTATGAAACCAGTAAACTGTGCTGGCTACCTGTAAACATGTCTCTGAAAATGCGATTGATCACTGTTCCTTTTTGAGTGGCTGATATTCCGCACAGCGGATAAATTTCTGTAACCAGTTCTCGGGCGGCTTTTGCAATACCTTTGCTTAAAAAACTAATGCGCTCTAATAATGCGGAGGCGATGGTTTTGTTGGTTACCAACTGCTCCCACGATTGATCCACCAGCGCGTAAAATGGCTCCCTGTTTTTTTGTAAAAAATGATTGGCGAAATCTAATTGCTTTTGCAATCGCGCATATTGTTCCTCGTTTATTTCCCCCATTTCAAGTTTCGATTTAAAAAGCTGACAGACTTCATCAATAAAATGTTCTGCCATACCCAGGCTGTTGACTGCAATTGTTGTTTCTGCAAATTGTAAAAATGGATATTGGTATACCGGATCATCAAAATTGCTGTGTTTTACATCAATCAAAAACATGCGCTCTTTTGGTACAATTCTGTTTTTAATCTCAAAATCATAACTGGCCGTGGCTATCAGGCCCATCGGGTTCCATGTGTGATGGAGTATTACTTCATCTTTTGTAAAAATAAAGGAGCGGATCACAGCCTGGCCGTTTTCATTTGTAAGTAACTGGCCGTTTTGCACTAATTTGCAGTTTGCTGTAAAATGTGTCAGATGTGGTGCCCCTGTAGCATATTTCCAATAACCATTGACGCGATAGCCATCTGCTAAAACTTCAGCAGAACCGGTTGCAGCGCCGCTGCCACCCAGGCAAACTGTTTCATTGCAAAATACTTGTTGTGCCAGAGCAGGATCAATATATCCGGCAAAAAAATTGGCGCCTGCACATAAGGTTACTGTCCAGCCCAGGCTGCCATCAATACGTGCAAGATATTCTTCCAGCCTCAACGCTTCCGGCAGGCTCATGGCAAGACCGCCATATTGCTTCGGTTCAAGTATTTTAAACCATTTGTTGGCATAAATCACAGCAAGTTGTTCAGCCGTTAATGTTCCGGCGGCTTCGGCACGCTCAGAAGAATCCTTTAGCCTGTTTGCTGTTTTAGTATTGATAAAGCTACTCATGGTCTTGCTAATTTTTTCCATTTAAAATATCCCTGTATGGCAATAATGAAAAGAAAGATGGTAAGAAGCCCGTAAAGCGGCAGGCTTTTATAAAACAACAAGGGTATGGCAAACGCGTTGCTAATGTTCAGCAGTATCCAGTTTTCCAACTTGCGTTTTGCCAGTAGCCACATGCCCGCCCAGGCTGTAGCGCTTACCCAGGCATCAATAACCGGTACATCAGAGTCGGTAAATTGATCCAGCGCGATGTATAAGATCACAAATCCCAATGCTACGATCACTAAGGTGATTTGCCATTCTTTTTTGGTGGCTTTGGTAATAGCCAGTGGCTTTAACTGCCGCATGTACACCCAGAACCACCACCCATACACGCTCATGATAAAATAATAAAGATTAAGGGCGGCTTCGGCATACAATTTTGCATCAAAAAAAATGTACATGCTGATAAGGACAGAAATAATACCCGCAGGGTAGAGCCATACTTTATTGGCTTTTGCGAGTAAAACCTGCAGTACGCCAAAGCCCACGCCCAGGTATTCTAATAAGGATGTATTCTTTATTTCATCAACCAGTATGCGAAACCATTGGCCTGTATCCATAACATTTTTTAATAACGGGAAGCCTTACCTTGATTGTACGTGTCCCTACGCCGGTATTATCCGGATCAGGTGCTGGCATTGCTGCCACGGGTATACTCTCAGCCTTTATTTACGCACATTGTGCAAGGCACCCCAAAAGTGTGAAACGAAGGTAAGCGAAAAATAGCTTGTAACTGGTAGAAGGGATATTTGATTGTTGATTCTATAAAAAAAGCGAAGCTTGCGCTCCGCTTTAAAACTGATTTTGTAATGAGAGGACCATTAAAAATGATCTTGCATTTATGCAATTACTTTTTCAAATCATACCTGTCAGCGTTCATTACTTTTACCCAGGCATTTACAAAGTCTTTTACAAATTTTTCCTGGTTATCATCCTGAGCATACACTTCGGCATAAGAACGTAAAACAGAATTTGAGCCAAACACCAGGTCCACCCGCGTGGCCGTCCATTTGGCGGCGCCGGTTTTGCGGTCAATAATATTGTACAGATTGTTTCCTGCCGGCTTCCAGGTGTACTGCATGTCCGTAATGTTCACAAAAAAGTCATTAGTGAGAATGCCTTCCCTATTGGTGAATACGCCGTGTTTGCTGCCGCCATGGTTGGTTCCCAGTACGCGCATACCGCCAATGAGCACCACCATTTCTGGAGCCGCAAGACCCATCAGTTGTGTCCGGTCAAGCAGCAATTCTTCAGCGCTTACTGAGTAATCGTGTTTCAACCAGTTCCTGTATCCGTCGTGAATGGGTTCCAGCACGGCAAATGATTCCACGTCGGTCATTTCCTGCAAAGCATCGCCGCGGCCCGGTGCAAACGGCACACTGATGTTCACGCCGCCATCCTGTGCTGCTTTTTCAATAGCTGCGCTGCCTCCCAGTACGATCAGGTCTGCAATACTTACCTTTTTTTCAAGGCCTGCCTGTATTTCAGTCATTTTATCCAGTACTTTTTGTAGACGCTCCGGTTCGTTGGCTTCCCAGTCTTTTTGAGGTACCAGGCGAATTCTTGCGCCATTAGCGCCACCCCTGAAATCAGTTCCGCGGAAGGTGCGTGCGCTGTCCCACGCGGTATTGATCAACTCTGTTCTTGTAAGGCCGCTATTGAGCAATTTTTCTTTCAGTTCTTCAATTTCTATATCGCTTAAAGTGTAATCTACAGTAGGTACGGGGTCTTGCCAAATCATTTCTTCCTGCGGAACATCCGGACCAAGGTAGCGGCTTTTAGGACCCATATCCCGGTGTGTGAGTTTGAACCAGGCACGTGCAAATGTATCAGCAAAATATGCCGGGTCATTAAAAAAGCGTTCAGACATTTTTCTGAACTCAGGATCTATTTTTAGGGCCATGTCTGCATCCGTCATGATTGGGTTGTGTCGAACGTTGGGGTTGTGGGCATCCACCGGTTTTTTCTCTTCAGGCAGGTTGATAGGCTCCCATTGCCAGGCGCCAGCGGGGCTTTTTCTCAGTTCCCAGTCATGATTGAGCAGTAGGTCAAAAAATTCATTGTCCCAACGCGTAGGTGTAGTAGTCCAAGCGCCTTCAATACCGCTTACCATGGTATGCACACCATTTCCGCTACCTTCAGAATTGTGCCAGCCCAAACCCTGGAATTCCACATCTGCTTCTTCAGGATCGCCGCCCAGGTTAGAGGCGTTACCATTACCATGAGCTTTTCCTATAGTATGACCACCTGCCGTTAATGCCACGGTTTCTTCATCTGTCATGCCCATTCTTCCAAATGTAATGCGGATGTCGTGCGCTGTTTTCAGTGGGTCGGGATTGCCGTCAACGCCTTCGGGGTTCACGTATATTAAGCCCATTTGCACGGCAGCCAGTGGGTTTTCAAGCGTATCTCTGTCCTGATCGTTCGCATAACGGTTTTTAGTAGCATCCAACCATTTTTTTTCCGATCCCCAATACACGTCTTTTTCAGGATGCCAGATGTCTTTACGGCCGCCAGCAAAACCAAAAGTTTTTAATCCTACGGCTTCATAAGCAACGGTTCCTGCCAGAATGATCAGGTCGGCCCATGAAATTTTATTTCCATATTTTTTCTTGATAGGCCACAGTAGCCTGCGTCCTTTGTCGGTGTTCACGTTATCAGGCCAACTGTTAAGCGGCGCAAAACGTTGGTTGCCGGTATTTGAACCGCCGCGGCCATCGCTGGTTCGGTACGTTCCGGCAAGGTGCCAGGCGGTTCTTACAAACATGCCCGCGTAGTTTCCCCAGTCTGCCGGCCACCAATCCTGGCTATCAGTAAGCAGTGTTTTAATGTCAGCCTTAATAGCGTCAAAATCAAGTTTAGAAAATTCTTCGGCATAATTAAAATCTTTATCCAAAGGATTGGTTTTGGTGTCGTGCTGGCTCAGTATGTCAAGATTGAGCGCGTTGGGCCACGGTTCCATTACCGATTTACCTAGGCCTGTCAGGGCGCCATGAATGACGGGGCATTTACCTGAAGAAGTTCCCTGCGGGGGCGTGGGGTTTTCAGCATTCTGGCTGTGGATGGTTTCGCCTTGAGTGGGATCGTTTTGGTTGGGTACATTTTGCTGCTCAACAGCGGCTTGTGCCTGCTGCTCCTGCGTTTGTGGTTCCTGTGGCGTAGCGCCGTGTGAAAATGGGCACTTGCCTTCCTGGTTACTCATACATTAATTTTTATAGTTACTAAAATATATTTTCTGAAGCCTGCAACCCGCTATTAAGGAGCGGGTGTTTGAAATTTACCGGTGATCTGTAGCCTGATATCTTCGATCTTAAAGTTTTTGATCTTTTTATTCTTGAAGTAATTTTGAATGAGTTGGCTCAAAACATCATCTTCATAATCTTCAATGCGTTGGGTTTCGGTACAGTACAAGTGATGGTGATTATAATTGACTTCATCATACCGCATCACGCCGGTATCTGTTTTTACTTTTTTAAGGAGATTATGTGCTACAAATGTATCCAGCACTTTATAAATAGTGCCTACCGCAATATGGGGGAAGTGAGGTCTGATGTATTCAGCCACATTCTCTGCAGTAGGGTGGTTGCGCAGCTTAATAACAGCTTCTAATACTGCCACCCTTTGGGGAGTTACCTTCAGCCCTTTTGCAGAAATGCTCTCTCTGATCGCCTCTTTTGTCATTTAGGCAATGATACGAAAAATTCTTAAGAGAGAATGATTCTTAATTAGAAGAAAGTGAGTATTTACTTATGCCGTTATTTATGCTGATAGCCGATCTTTTTGGTAGTCTGCTAAAACTCAGCACTCTTGGGCGTTCTTGGAAAAGCAATCACATCGCGAATGTTGGTCATACCCGTTACAAACTGCACCATTCTTTCAAACCCAAGGCCAAAGCCCGCATGGGGCACGGTGCCAAAGCGGCGCGTATCAAGGTACCACCACATTTCTTCGGCAGGGATGCCCATCGCTTTCATTTTTTCAAGCAGTACATCCAACCTTTCTTCTCTTTGAGAGCCGCCCACAATTTCGCCAATACCCGGCGCTAAAATATCCATAGCGGCCACGGTTTTGCCATCTTCATTCATGCGCATGTAAAACGCCTTGATGCTGGCAGGATAGTTCATCAAAATAACCGGTTTTTTAAAATGCTTTTCTACCAGATAGCGTTCGTGTTCACTTTGCAAATCCATACCCCAGCCGGTTACAGGGTACTGAAATTTTTTCTTTTTATTGTGATTGCTTTCGCGTAAAATATCGATCGCTTCAGTGTAGGTCAGGCGTTGGAAATCGTTGTTCAGTACAAATTGCAGCTTCTCAATCAGCCCCATTTCGCTGCGCTTATCCTGCGGCAATTGTTTTTCTTCTTCGGCCAGGCGGGCGGCTAAAAAGTTCAGGTCTTCAAGATTGTGTTCAAGCGCATAGCCAATGATGTATTTGATAAACTCTTCGGCAAGGTTGGCATTGTCTTCCAGGTCATAAAAAGCCATCTCCGGTTCAATCATCCAAAATTCAGCAAGGTGACGCGCTGTATTACTGTTTTCAGCACGAAAGGTTGGGCCAAATGTGTAAATCTCGCCAAAGGCGGTAGCGCCCAATTCACCCTCCAGTTGACCGCTTACAGTAAGGTTGGTGGCTTTTCCAAAAAAATCTTCTTTATAGTTGATTGTGCCGTCCTCGTTACGTGGCGGATTGTCAAGCGGCAGCGTGGTTACATGAAACATTTCACCCGCACCCTCGGCATCACTCGCCGTAATGATGGGCGTATGCAGATAAAGAAATCCCTTTTCATTAA
>JAFAFV010000030.1 GCA_023423285.1 Bacteroidota bacterium | reverse complement strand
TACTACAAGTTGGTCAGTACGGTGGTTTATGAAACATTCCTGCCCGGGAAGTAAATAAGTATCTTTAATTGATGATGTAGAATCTACCGGTTTTACTACCACTTTTCCTTCGTACAGTTGAACACGCAATTTACCCCTGCTGTGATCTACGAAAAAGCGGGTACCAATGGCTGTTGTGGCAATTTTGCCTGAATAAACCGTAAATGGATGAAGCCGGTCGCTGGCCACATCAAACACAGCCTTGCCACGCAGTTGCACGCGCCTGTTGGAGGCAAAATCAACCGGATATTCAATACTTCCGCCTGGATAAAGTGTAACGGCAGAATGATCGGGCAATGTAATATGTTGTACTTGTATCGTATTATTAGTTATCCTTTTGTCAGGCGCTGATTGATGCGCTGCAGACTGCGGCGCCGTGGGTAAAGGTGTGGTTTGATAAAACAATAAAGAGGCTAAAAATATAAGTGCAGCCACTGAAGCTGCAACGGCCACTGTTCTTTTTAATACAATTACAGGCTTATTGATTGTTTTTGAAAGTACATGTTTCCTCAGACTTTCTTCCACATCCGGATGCAGCGGTTTGCTATCATTTATCTTGTCCCAATCGGTTTTGTCAAGCAGGCTATCCCACAACGCTGGATCTTCCAGCAAATAATGCATGGCCAGTTGCGCCTCATCTGTAGTGCACTGGTTTTTAATAAATTTTTGTATAAGTTCAATTTTCGTCATGCCAGGTGCTATATCAGTTAGTACGTGGCACAAAAGAGGATTCCCTACTTAGAAAAATTTTTTTTAGGCAGTAGTAATTAAAATGATGGCGATAGTACTAAATGAATTAAAGGCTTTGCGGAGCTGTGCCGTAGCTTTAAGCAGGTGGTTATCAACCGTTTTTACCGATATATTGAGGTATTCCGCTATTTCTTTATAGGAATAGCCGTAAATATGTTTGAGTTCAAAAACCTTTTTACGCTTTGGCGGCAGGTGGTTCAGCGCTTTTTGCAGGTCATACATTTCGCCAGGTGCAGCCACGGCAGGCAATTCCTGAATTTCACCGGTGGTAAAATGCTTACGGTACGTGGCCTCTTTTCGCAACCAGTCTATATATATCTGCCTGGCTTTTTGAAACAATTGCTGGTCTGCATTCAAATCGGGCGACACCTGTGCGCGGTAACGCCACAGTTTAATGAAGGTTTGCTGGGTGAGTTCTTTTGCTGTGTCATCAGCGGTAAGTTTTTGGAAATAAAAATAAACCTTCTTATGCCATCCCTCATAAATTTCGCTGAAAGCCTTGTGGTCTCCACATTTGAGTTTATAAAGTATATTATCGTTCATAGAAAGCTTCGCAATTAGGTGCCGGGCAAAAATACCGTTCCTGCCAAATTTAGATATTAATTTTCCTTAAACAAATAATCAACAAAACATGAAAATATAATCACACGAATGCAATTTAAGACGAACGCCCGCTTATCCTTAAATTTGTCGCCAGGTGATCTCTCAAAATACCATACAGGAAATTTTGCAGCGCATAGATATTTTAGATGTGGTGGGGAGTTTTGTAAAATTGAAACGCCGCGGCGCTAATTACCTGGGTCTCTGCCCTTTCCATAATGAAAAAACGCCTTCCTTCACGGTATCGCCCTCAAAAGAAATCTACAAATGCTTTGGCTGCGGTAAAAGCGGCAATACCATCAGTTTTGTAATGGAGCATGAAAAGTACAGCTATGTGGAGGCACTAAAATGGCTGGCTGGCAGGTATGGCATTGAGGTGGAAGAAACTTATATGAGCGATGAACAGCGCGAGCAGGTGCAAACGGCCGACAGCCTGTTTATCATCAACAGCTTTGCCGAACAATTTTTTATGGATCAGTTGTTTAAAACTGAAGAAGGCCGAAACATTGGTTTGAGCTATTTTAAAGAACGCGGTTTTAGGGAAGGCACGATTGAAAAGTTTAAGTTGGGTTATGCACCCGAACAAAAAGATGTGTTTGCAAAAGAAGCCCTGGCCAGACAATACAATAAAGACCTGCTGCTGAAAACAGGCTTGGTAACGGAGCGCAATGCCACCTTGCAGGATAATTACCGTGGCCGCGTCATCTTTCCCATACACAACCACAGCGGCAAGGTAATGGGTTTTGGTGCACGCATTTTAAAAGCAAACGATAAAGCGCCCAAATACATCAATACACCCGAAAATGAAATTTATGTAAAAAGCAAAATTCTTTACGGTTCCTATTTTGCACGCACGGCTATTGATAAAGCTGATGAATGCCTGCTGGTAGAAGGTTATACCGATGTCATTTCGCTGCACCAGGCTGGCATTGAAAATGTGGTGGCATCGGGCGGCACTTCGCTTACCATTGACCAGTTGAGGCTGATAAAAAAATATACCAACAACCTAACTATTGTTTACGATGGCGATAAAGCCGGCATCAAAGCCGCGCTGCGCGGGCTTGACCTGGCCTTGGAAGAAGGCCTGAATGTGAAACTGGTTTTGATACCCGATAATGAAGATCCTGACAGTTACGTGAACCTTGTTGGCGCTGCTGCTTTTATTGATTTTGTACAGAAAAACAAAAAAGATTTTATTCTTTTTCAGTTAGAACTTGCCTTAAAAGAAGTTGGCGATGACCCGGTAAAAAAATCGGGACTGGTCAACAGGATCGCCGAATCCATTTCACGCATCAGCAAAGCAGAAGATTTTACAAAGCAGCAGGATTACATCAAGCAATCTGCCGATCTTTTAAAAGTAGATGAAGCAGGTTTGCACGCGCTGGTCAACAAATACATCCGGGATAAAGTAACCGCGCAGGAACGAAAGCAAACATTTGACAATGCGGAAAAGCCCGGCAATACAGCGGCGCCCGGTAACTTTGAAGATGCGACTTATGAACTGCTTTTTCAGGATAAATTGCAGGAACGCGAACTGGCCCGCATATTACTGGAGTTTGGCAACCGAAAGTGGAGCGACAACCAGTTGATAGCCGAATACGTGTTTGATGAAATAGATGAAGTGGATATTGATGATGTTGAAGTAAGCACGTTGCTGCAGGAGGTGAGGGAACTTTAAAAACACGACCCGCATAAGCTGAGCGATAAATATTT
>JAFAFV010000025.1 GCA_023423285.1 Bacteroidota bacterium | reverse complement strand
CCAATAAAATATCTATTAATTTGGCAAAAACAAAACTTAGATACCGGTAGTATTGCAGGGTTATCCACACCCGCAAGCGAAACATTAAATCAAATTGAAGCGAAGCGGGTAGTGGATAACCCGTCTATCCAAAACAACACAAATCCTCTAATTTTGAATTGACCGAAATATAGGTACGCTTACATAAGCACATTTGCAATTAGCACAAGCCAACAAAAAGACAAAAAATTGCATAAGAGCTTCCTCCCTTGCCACCCGAAGGAAAAATATTTTTTTAAATTCTTTCCCTCTAAAAATTTTGAAACAGCTAACACCCAAGCCAAACAACAGACCAATTCGAAAATAATATAATGACAGTGTAGGCTCCCCCATTTTTAGTACGTGTCTAAAGTAGAAAATTCTTCAACTTGACCTCCTCCCTGTTCAGATTTGCCAACCTCCAAAAAATATTAAAGGCGTACATTTGGGCATCATTTTACCATTCATAACCGAAACAACAAGCGGTACGCCGAGGAAGTAAATGTTCATTAAATGCACTCTGACGAGTTAAAAATTGCAACCCCTGCTCTCCAAACAATGGTAAACTGTATTAAAAACAAGATGTGAAAAAGAAATGAGAAAGCCTCCGCAAAGGAGTGATAGAAATGTTGTAAAATCAATCGGTATTTGGCACCCGCGCTTTAAAACTAAAAAGAATGAGCAGACAAAAAGAAAAACTATTTGATTTTTTTTCTAAGGAACCGGTAACCGGGGTGGCTTATAAAAATAAAACCCGCAAGAGAAAAATCATTAATTATCTTGATAAAAACGGGGAGACAATCGTAGCCGAATTGTCTCAGGCCATAAACATCAGCGCGCCAACCGTTGCAGCGCTTATTAATGAACTTACCCAGGATGGGCTGATTAAAGATTACGGAAAAGTTGATTCTAACGGTGGCCGACCTGCCAGTATGTATGGTTTGGTGGCCGACTCCTGTTACTTTTTGGGAGTAGATATAAGAAACTACTATATTAATATTGGCTTGCTGGATTTTAAGAAAAATCTGGTAAAATTAAATATGAAAATACCGTTACAACTGGAAAATACCGTGGAATGCTTTAAATCTATTATTGCCCAAATAAAAAATTTCATTAAAGAAACCGGAATACCTAAAAACAGGATATTATCTCTTTGCGTGAACCTTGGCGGAAGAATTAATTCCAACAGGGGCATCAGCTACAGCTATTTTAATTTTAATGAAAATCCTCTATCCGCCACTATTCAAAAAGAAACCGGGCTCATCACTTTTATAGAAAACGATTCACGGGCAATGGCATATGGAGAGTTTCATAAAGGCAATGTCAAAAATGAAAAAAATGTATTATTCCTCAATCTTGATTATGGCATTGGCTTAGGCGTATTGATTGACGGGAAAGTATATTACGGAAAATCAGGCTTCAGCGGGGAGATTGGGCATATACCTATTTTTGACAACGAAATTCTTTGCCACTGCGGCAAAAAAGGATGCTTTGAAACAGAAGCTTCCGGCAGGGCATTACTAAAGTTGTTTAATGAAAAATTAGCTCAGGGAATAAAATCGAGCGTAAATGCTAAAAAAGATATAAGGCTTAACGACATCATACTGGCTGCTAAAAATGAGGATATGCTGTCTATAGACCTGTTGGCCGAAATTGGAGAAAAAATTGGAAGAGCTGTGGCTATATTAATCAATATCCTGAATGCAGAAATGGTCATATTGGGCGGTACTTTATCATCTACAGGAGATTACATATACCTTCCTGTAAAAAGCGCCGTGAATAAGTATTCTCTTAATCTTGTAAATAACGATACCCAACTAGTCATTTCAGAATTAGGCGAAAGAGCCGGCGTTATCGGAAGCTGCCTGATAGCAAGAAATAAGTTGTTGGAATAATAGCAGTTCTTACTTAACTTTTTGCCCAATCATCATTTGGCGCTGCCTGCCTGTTATAACAACAAAGCTTATTTCTTACCAGGCACAAAATCTTCGGTTTTTACGGTTTCTACCTGCTTTTAAGAATATTCTTTATTGTGGGCAAAATGCCATCAGCAAAACGCATGAAACCCACGTCAGTGAAATGAATGCCATCAACCGTTGCTTCTCCATCATTTCCTATAAGGTCTTTCCCAGATAAATAAAATACATTCTTATCGCCACGGTTTTTCATTTTTTCATACTCTTTACGAAGCAGTTTATTCTTTTCAACCAGCACCGCATACATGCTTTTATCATACAAAGAATGAGGGAAAATAACCGTTTCTATAAATAAAATAGGCGTGCTGTTATTGTCTTTGCGAATAATATTTACAAATTTTTCTGTTTTATCTTTTATTTGTTGTGCATTTACATTGGGTATAAAGTCAAGTATAAAAAGAGCGGCGTCCTTTCTCTTAGCCATAACTTCTGCAATTTCATAATCAAGCTGGCCATTGCCGCTAAAACCCAGGTTGATCACTTCCCGGTTGAAATTTCGCATGAGTATATTGGTGTACGACATACCCGGGCGGGTGGCACAGCCCCCCTGCGTAATACTTGTACCATATACAACTATAGGATTGTTTTTTTGAGGAAACGCCCATGCCGGCTGAAGAATTGTTGAAGCAGAATCAATACCCAGTTCCAGCTTTACAAGACCGTCATAAAGCGGCAGAAAAAGTAAATACTCTCTTTGTTTAGGCATCATGTTGGCAATGATATTCTTTTCATTGCTTTTTCCGGATGGGCGGCCACTGTTTACAAATTGCCAGTGATCATTTTCCCACACATACAGGTCCAGGCCTTTAATGCCTACTTCGGTCATATGATTCATCTTCACATCTTCAAGCAAATCCCATCTGGCTGAAATTGCCGTGGAATTGGTACGAAAACGTACAGCCAGGCCTGAAGTGTTTTTTCCAAGATGCCATACCGGTGCTCTTGTTTTTCCTTTTAAACTTGCCGGCAACCTTTCATAGCGTGTTTCTGTTTCAGTTGATATTTTTCCAAGAAGCGGAAATGCCGCTGCATCGTAAAATACGGTTTGTGCCGACATCCCGGGTGAGAAGAAAAATATCAATATCAAATATACAATATACTGCTTCATGCTATTTATGCTGTTTATATAGCCACGCTGTAAAGTTGACTGGTTGAAAAGTAATTTCATCTACAGGTTTTTCATATCAATTGGAATAAATATCAGTGGTGTTGGCAAACAGGAAGCTCCGGGCGGAGAATAAGTCATTTTAATTGTTTGCACCTCTCCTTCTTTTCCCGGAGGAAAAACCTGGATTAAAATGGCTTCCGGCGCACCTTTTGTGCGCAACTCATTAGATGGCAACTGAATGACGCCTTCATTAAAATTTCCCTGGCTAACCACCATTGTATTGGCCATACCACCACACCACTGGTTATCGCCAGCACGGGCATTCCACGTTACCAGCGCCAAACCTTTTCCGTTTGTGCTTTTCCATTTCATTTCAATGTTGTACATCACTCCATAATTTCCGGCCAGCTTTGCTAAGCCGCCAGTACTGGCATCTTTTCCTACTACCCAGGGGTCATTATTGCCATCTGCTACAACAATCGCTGAAGCGGCGTTTCGGGTGTCGAAAGTATCTTTTGCCATGATTAAATAATTGCTTACGCCAAACAACCCCCGGCCGGCATTGGTGTGGCGCGATGAGGCTACTTCTTTAATGCGTGCCGCAGCTTTGGGGCCCGGTGTATTGGGGTCGGTTTGCAGTACGCTGATTTCCGCAGGCTGGTCTATAACAAACTCGTAAAAACCGTGTACCAGTTCATCGTATTTTACCAATTGATGCTCCAGTTTTTCATCAATAGCAATGATTTCTCCGGGCTTCACCATTCTGCCTGTTGCTTCTGGTTTTGATAAAAAATAATCACGCAGGCCGTTTTTACCTGCTAAAAAATAATTCATTGTAGGCGGCTGCGAAGAGTACTTCAACATGCGAATGGTCATATTCTCTTTTCCGGTATTTTTGATTACCGCAGTAATTTTACGTACGATTTTCTGCGGCTCCTGAATTCCGTTTACATTATACACATACAGCCTTACAGATCCTGGCTGAACCGCCTCTTTCACTGCAATAATTTCTGGCACACGAATGTATTCAGGATCGTCAGAAATGATGTACTGTGGACCGGGCAGAACTACTTTCTCATATTCAATGGCCGGCATTTTTTCGGTTAAAAAACCAGGTAGTTGTACAATGGTTCCCTGCGGGGCTTTTAAAATAGATGCGTTGTGCTCTTTGGTAAATTTTTGCGCGTGCACTCCTATGCCCATCGACATAAAAATGCATAAAATCAGCAATGACTTTTTTTGTAGCGTTAATTGCATGAATGAAATATTTTATTGATGAAAAATTGATTTTTGTCTGATGCTTTATGTCTCCTATTCATAGCTCCTGCCGGAATTTGTTTCCAAACCGGTCAGTAACTACCACTTTTATTGCAGCATTTTTGTCTTTAGGTATTGCTGTGAAAATATGATCGGTTGTGATAGGCGCTATCCAGGAAAATTCTAACTTTTCTTTATCTGCACACATTTCTGCTACTGCCGGGTCTGTTGCCGTAGCGGGGTTCATGGCCCCTTTATACTGGCCGTTCTCCCACCATTCCACTTTCCAGTCTTTATCCCAGTTCCAAATATTTACAGAAAAACTTTCAGGAAACTCTTTTAATTTTCCTACAGGATATAAGCGAAACTGATGCGTCCTGTCTTTTCCTACGGTTTTATAATACCACTTTACATTATTGCCCTCAATTTCGTATACGCCATAGCCTATTGGGGTGCCATCCAGGCAATAATCTCCCTGCCACCATGTGCCAGAAATGGCACCGGTATTGTGCTCATAAAGTGTGGGTGAATGGATCATGTTTTTATTATAATGCATATGCCCTGTAAGGATGTGTGCATTATAAGGTTCCAGCATTTTAAACAACGACGCGGTATTTACAGTTTGATGGGCGATGCTTTCGGCATCATACTTAAACTGCGCTGCATGAGGCGTAAGCCTGGCCGGAATGTGCATGGCCACAAAAACAGTTGCCCCTTTATCAACATGGGCAAGATCCTGTTCCAGCCAGCGAAGCATCTCTTCAGCTAGATAGCCCATATAGAAATAATCGCGGCCTAAATAGAATACATTATCTAAAACAACATAATGAACTTTGCCTTTATTAAAAGAGTAATACGCAGGACCAAATAAAGCATTATATGTTTTTGTGGAAGTTACATGGCTGCGCCCACCATAATTCATATCATGATTTCCCTTTACACGGTAAAATGGCACTCCTGTCTGGCTAAGGTGGTCAATGTAATGAGCATATAAATCTGGCTTATCCCCTACCAGGTCTCCACAGTCAATGCCAAATACTTCAAAATCCTTATAATCAGCGACCGTTTTTTTAGTGTCTGCAATTATTTTTTTGTACTGTACAAAGTTGGCAGCTTTATGAAACTGAGGGTCAGTGTGGACTAACAATACATGCTTTAAATCATTGGTTTTGTTTTTTGATAATTTAAAATTATACAGGGAGGTGCTTCTTGTATATTTTTGATAAAACTTAGGAATTCCGGCACTGTCGTGCACATGGAAACCCGAAGGGGCAGATATATAAATAAAAGCCGCCTGTTCATTTACCGAAAGTTGATAAAATCCATTTTTATCAGTGCCCACACAGGTATAACCATCGGTTACAATTACCTGCGCCAGCCCTTTATCACCCGCCAGTACACGGCCATGTACCACATGAGGCTGTGCATAAATATTGAGGCTATACAGGATGAAAAAAAATAAACTCGTTAGGACTTTCATGAATGTTTGTAAGAATATTTTTAATTGGTAATAGCTTTCTGAATTCCTTCTTTGGCATATTGCCATTGGTTCGCCATTTTTAAATGAATCATATCAAAAAGGAAATAGCCATCACATTCATCCATACACGCCTTTACAGAATTAACGATCGCCAGATTTTCCTGATCGGGTGTATATCTGTTAGCAGCATCCCAGTTGCCAACATCAGGGCCTGCAGCCACAATAGGGCAGTCTTTCTTTATTTTTTCAAACGCCAGCCTGCTAAAGCCCTGCATTGTCCACTCTGAAGTACCATAAACACTTCCGGGGTTTGCGTATGCGCCAATCAGCATTTGATCCATCAGGGCGGCATATCCATAATTCTTATAGTTTTTTGTGGCCCACTTATAAGTAGCAGAAGGATCATATTTTGAACTTGCCCAATTCACGCCTACTTCATAGTAAGTAGAATACCACCCGCCAACATACACACCAAATTGGACTTTTGGATTGACAGATTTGATGGCCGCACGCGCTTTTGCCATAAAATCGTACATTACTTTAGCTCTAAACTCCAGCCATCTGGTAAAATATTCGGGATACGTAGTCATAGCCATTACCGCACTCATTGTTGCGCCTGGCGGAAGAATATCTTCCGGGAAATTTTTAATGACCGTTCCTCCCAGGTAGGTTTGAAACTTTTGGCGTGTTGTTTCAGAAAAATCTGATTGAATGCCGTCAAAACGACCTCTGTCAATAAAAATACCATCCAAATTATACCTGGCAAGGTCTTTTAAAAGATTGATAAGATAATTTTGTACATCATCATTTGCCGGATTAAAAAACTTGGTTCCCGATCCGTTGTCCATCGTATTTTTAATTCCTGTAGAAAGGTTTTCTGCTGTTGCCCACGATTTTTTAGTCCCATCCCGGTAAAGCAGCCCCTGGCTACCCAACGTGCTGCCGTGACCACCCACCATGGTATTAAACCCGGCATGTACTTTCAATCCAAGCTCATGGCCTTTATCTACAAAAGCCTGCAGGTAATCCCAGGTTTCAGTACGATGTACTTTTGTGTAAACACCGTTCACCCAGGCCGGCAACCATTCTACCTGATGCGCTCCTTCTGCCGATGAATGGTAAAGAATATCGCCTGACGTAGGGCGAATATCCACTACAACGTCGGTAAAGCCTGCATCCTTAGCAAGCGCCAGGTCGCGGGCTATTTTATCTTTACTATTAGCAAAATCATTAAAGTTAGCCGCTGCATCTATCCAGATGTAGCGTGGCTTTTTATCATTGTTTTTAGGAGGATCGGGAAATTCATAATTTTTTTCTGTTACCTTTTTACAACCAGTGGCCAGCAGTGCCGCTATGATAAATACAAAGGTTGTCATCCATATTTTGATACCAGTGCAACGCTTCATTAGCTCTCTTTTTTAAAAAAGGATAATGGCTTCTTTTATGATAGCCATTATCCCCGTATTTAATAATTACATATCTATACAATCAAATTGTACACAAACCACCTGCCCGTTGGTAAACATAAAATACAGGTACATATAATACCCGTTATCAGACACTTTCAGGGCCACATCTCCTGTTCCATTAGCATTCTGCCCACCGTTGTCTTTACCGCCGTAGGTACCTATTGGAGCGCTCCAGATAGCAGAAGTAAAACTTGAAGCAGAACCTGCATCATACAGGTAGATGGCATCATCACTTCCCCAGGTAAAGGAGTTGATGGAATTTTGCACTGCATAACCATTGCCATTGAACACCGTGTAATCTGCCGCATTAGATATCCAGTTAGAAACAATGGCTGGCCCAAAAGCTTTAATGGCATTGGTAGCGCCATTTACCCAGGCAAATTTATAAGGCGCGGCATAGTAGGCGGCAAAATAATCGCTGTTAATGTTTGCAGGATCTGTATAAACCACGTCGGCATTATTGTTCCAACTGCCGCCTATTCCTGAAATGGTAACAATGGTTGGCACCTGAGACTGAAGAACACCGTTGATTACCTGCCAGCGTGCAAATTGATTGCCAGCGGCTAAAACAGGAGCAGTAATGATAGCGTTTCCATCTAAACTACCTTTTACAGATATTTTTCTGCCAAGTGCCAATCCGCCGTTCCACTCAATATATGGCTCAGGAGTACCATTTACGCCTTTTATCCTTAGTATTTTAAATGCACCTGCGTTGGGCGCAAGGTTACAAACCAGGATGTTATCATTATCATCAGCGGTATTGTAGAAGTTAGTTAAATTTCCTGCATGACTGCCCAGGTTGATGGTACCGGCCACATTTCCTGTTTTTCGATCCAGGTAAATGCTGTTCAGCCCCCTTGTATTCAGCACTACATAATCTTTTGTTGCAGCAAGCCCACCGGTAAGATTCAGAACGCTGATACCCAGGTCGGTGTTTAATTTTTTAGCCCACAGTATTTTGGCGCTGCCTGCCCGTAAGCCAAGCGGAATTTTTTTCGGAACCGCTTTTTTTACTGTATAAATTGTTTTATCAACATTATTTTGTGCCGTAACCGTTATTTGCAATTCCTGATCATAGTTCAGGGTTGTTTTTTCAGGATCCGGGCTAATGGTAGCACCGTGTGAAATGCTGACATCCGCCATTGCATTGCCAATTGGCTCAATGGAAATTAAAGAAATGGTTTTTTGTTCTTCATTAATAACACCTGTTATACCCAGTGATGGCAACTCGTAGTTGGTTATACGGGCTTCAGAATTTTTTCTGATTTCTGCTACTACTTTATATTGCTTTTCGCTTTTTGCCTGATCTTTTATGGTGATGTAATTGTCTTTTCTCAGGTCCATAAACAACAACGAAGGCGTGATAGTAACATTGTCATCCAGGTTGGCTACCACTCTTACGCGTGACAGATCATCCATTGTAAGCACATTTTGAGATGTGCGCGGATAGTTGTAAGGGAAAACGATGGTGATGACCCTGTTTTGATGATCAATTTCGCTGGTAAAAACATTTTCCGAGCTGTTATCGTTTTCAAAAGACGCCGTTATGTTGTTAATGCCCTCGCGGGAAACCGGCGGGGTAAGATCTGCCACCTTTTGACAACTTTGGAGCCCGAGGAACACACCCGCAATAAGCAACAGCGTGAATAAAATATTATTTTTCATATCAATGATGTTTTAAGATAATTATCTCCATAAAGGATGTTGTTCTACTAAAGAATTATTTTCCAGTTCACTATCAGGAATTGGTAAGATGTACGTTTTTTCAAGAAACTTTCTGTCCTGATAATCCACATCTATGTATTCATAATTGCTACCGGTAATTTTAAATCCATGAGCGCGTACATTGTTGTATTCAATATGGGCCAGTTTCCACCTGCGCATATCCCAAAACAAATGCCCTTCATAAGCCAGTTCTACCTTTCGCTCGTTAATATAATCTCTAAACCATTCTTCACCACCCGAAGATTTGGGCGGCAGCCCTACCCTTGCGCGCACCAGATTCATGGCGTCTCTTGCATCTCCCATTCTGTTAAGGTGATAGGCGGCTTCAGCTTTGTTCAGCAGCACTTCTGCATATCTTATTTCTACCCATGGCTGGGTGCTGGGTGTGCCTTTGATGTCAGTAAGATTTTCGTCAAGCAATTTTTTTAAAAAGTAACCGGTGGTGGTATAACCATACGAATAGGGCTGCGCACGATAAGCCATAAATGTTCCGTTGGTGCCATTTACAGAGTTCTCCATCACCTTACCTTTCCATACGCTGCCCGGATAAATAACCGTGGCTTTAAAGCGGGGTTCCAACTCTTCATAAGGAGGCCGTGCAGCGTTAGGTTTGTGGTAATCGGCCCAATTGATTTTTGTTCCATCCGTTTTTTCATAGCTCTCTACCATTTCCTGAGTTGGCGTACCCAAAGCGCCAAACTCGTAGCCATCGCTCAGCGGCACATAATCTCTGTCAAAAATATGGTTGGGGCCTGATACATGATACCGGAATTCTAAAATTGATTCGGTATTATTGCCTTTCCAGGCGTTGGCATAATTAGCCACTAAAGTATATTTACCAGAATTAACAACCTGGTTGGCTGCATCATAAGCCTGTTGCCAGCGTTTTGCGTATAACATGGCGCGCGATTTAAAGGCAAGTGCTGCATATTTTGTGACGCGCTGTTTTTCCGCTGCCGGCCACTCTTCAGGAAGATGAGAAATTGCAAAATCAAGATCCGATTGTACCAGATTCCATGTTTCTTCTTCTGAGCTCAGGGCTTTATCTTTTTCCATTTCGTCAAGGCTGGTGTATAAAATCACCCCGCCATGCCTTTTTGCCAATTGAAAATAAATAAACGCGCGGAAAAAGCGGGTTTGCGCTTCCCACCTGGTATTTTGCTCCTCAGAGTAGGACGAATATTTATTCATTGAATGTAAAAATTCATTCATCCTTCTGATCTTATTATAAGCATCGTTCCAATTATCATAAAGTACACTTGCCGGTGTAATCACGCTTGGGTTGAATACATAGTTGTTGGGATGCCCTGCTTTATGCCCCAACGCGTATGAGCCGTATTTAAATGTTGGTGTTAAACTTTCGGTAAGGCTTCCCTGAAACTGCTGTGTTCCAAATTGACCGTATTGATGCAGATAAGTGTAGAAGCCATTAATATACAGGTTTACACTTGATTCATCATCCCATACAACTTTATCAGTAAGCTGACTGGTGGGAGTAAGATCGAGCCACTTTTTACAGCCATACCCATTAAAAACCAGTATAGCTAAAGCGAGTATCTGAATTGTCTTTCTCATTTTTATTTCTTTTATTTATATTGATAAATTAAGTCCAAAAGAAACTGTTTTTTGCTGGGGATAATATCCGTTGTTAACACCAGGTTGTTCGGGGTCAATATTATATTTTGTCAGCTCACTAATGGTGAAAAGATTGGAGCCCTGTGCAAAAAATCTTATTCTTTCTACTCCTACACGTTTGAGTAAAGCGCCGGGAACGCTATAGCCTATTTGGAAAGACTTTAACCGCACATAATCGCCGGGGCGGTACCAGAAAGTAGAAGAATACGCATTATTAGAACTAACTGTAACCAGCGAAAGGCGTGGAAATTCTGCATTGGTATTTTCTGGTGTCCAGGAATTTTCGAGTAAAAATTCAGGAGAGTTTCCTCCGTGATAGAAGGGTTTTGTAAAGGCCGTGTTGTCCATTACGCCTGCTGCGCCTTCGGCTGTATACACACCTGTTAAAGCCACTGTACGACCTAAACCTGCCTGCAGCAAAATATCTACATCAAAGCCTTTCCAGTTACCAAACAGGTTGAGGGAAGTCTGGTATTTAGGATAAGCGCTTTTTCCAACATATCCCATATCCTGCGCGTAGGTAATTTTACCATCGCCATTTCTGTCTTTATATTTAATATAGCCTGGAAGCACCGGCGCACCTGGTATGGTTGGGGAATTATTAATGTCTTCCTGAGATTGAAACAGTCCTTCTGAAATAAAGCCCAGTTGAGAACCCACTTCTTTTCCCGTCAGTTTTCTATAATCGGGCGTGTTTTCTGAATCGCCGGCATAATAAAGCCATCTTCTTTTTGCATAAGAAGCAATGAATTTAACCCCATAATTAAACTCACCAATGTGATTGTTGTGGCTCAACGTCATATCAAAACCTCTGTAATCAATTTTGTTGACGTTGGCTGTATTAAAATAGTAGCCGCCCATAGAAGGTGGGTAAGCGCCGGAAATAGTGCCCAGCAAATCATACTGATATTTGTAAAACACGTCAAACTCAAGCCCCAGCAAGCCGCCCCAGGCATTAAAATCCAAACCCATGTTGTAAGTAATGGCTTTGGCCCAGGTAAGATTAGGGTTACCAAGGGTGCTGGTATACAAAATGCTTTGGCTGGCCTGGCCCAGCACAAACTGGTTCGGCGCTATTACCATTAAATTTAAATATTGAAAAGGGCTTACGCCGGAAGTAGCAGTTTTACCAATACCACCTCTGAGCTTCAGGTTGTTGATCCAGGGTGCATGAAACCAGCTTTCATTATTAATCCTCCAGCCCAAAGAAAAAGCAGGCAGGTTGATCCAGCGCGCGCCGTTCATACCGCTAAATAAATAACTACCGTCTCTGCGCATCGAAAGCTCGGCAAGATACCGGTTGCTGTATTCATAGTTCAGGCGTCCCACATAACCTATTAAGCGCGACTGGCTGCTGCTACCACTAATGGAAGGAATTTTTTCTGTGCCATTTCCGGTTTGATTGGTAATCATATTCAACTCAGCCAAACTTATAAAATCAAGCCCGTAGCCAGTTGCACCTAAACCGTTTCCAAATTCATTTCTTGTTTCTGCCAGTCCCAAAAAGTTCACCCTGTGTTCCCCAAATGCACGGTTGAAGTGCAGGCTTGATTGTGTAACCACATTTGTAGAACTGTGCGCCGACTCTGTTAATGCGGTGTTTCCCGAATTATCAGTAAATAAGCGATAGCTGATGTTTTCTGTGGTAGTATTGGGCAATGTAGCCAGCATGGTTTGAAAAGGAATAGCCAATACTTTGTTGAATTGCATGAACCGGTCATAAGCACCCATGAACTTTGCGCTAAGCCCCTCTATCCAGGGAAATTTATATTCCAGCGTAAAATTCGACTGTACAAATGTATTTTTATACCGGGCGTATCCGGATTCATTGATGGCTGCAAGCGGGCTTACCGGCGAAGATGCTGTTGGGGTAGACACATAGTATTCTTTGCCTTCAACCGTCCATTTTTCAGAAAAATAAGGAAGCGCCCTCACCGCCTGCTGGGGTATATTGTGCCAGTTATTAGGGTCTGCCGGGTAGCGGGGGTTGTCTCTTTTTTCTTCTCTTCCTGCAAAATTGATGGTTAATAAAAGATTCTTGCTGATTTTTGCATCCACATTTGTACGGAAGTTATAGCGGTCATAAAGAAATTTATCTACATTCCCCTTTTGTTGAAAAGCGCCTACAGAAGTAAAAAACCTTACTCTGTCATTTCCACCCGATGCATTGACGTTGTGGTGAGAATTGGAACCAACACCAAATACTTTGTCGTACCAGTTGGTATTTCCCCATCCGTCAACGCCGTCCCGCATTTTTTGTACTTGTTCAGACGTAAAAACGGTAGCATCTCCATCCAGTTCTCTGGCCTGGTTGTACCAATACGCATAACCAGGGCCATCCAGCCACTTTAACTGATTCGCATTTTGGCTGATGCCGTATGACCCGTTGTAGGTAATATTGGTTTTACCGCTTTGCCCTTTTTTGGTGGTAACAATGACCACAGATGTGGCATTCAAACCATACACAGATGCAGAAGTGGCATCTTTTAAAACAGAAACGGATTCAATTTCATTGGGGTCTATTTCATTAATACTGCGCTGAACACCATCTACAATATAAGTAGCGCCTTCTCCGCGAATTAATAATGAAGCGGCATCATACCCGGGCTGCCCTGTGGATTGAAGCATTGTAACACCCGCCACCCGCGAACCCAGCACGTTGGTAACACCTATTGTAGGAGATTTCATTAATTCTTTATCAGAAAGCGTGGAAACAGCGCCGGTAATGCTTACTCTTCGCTGGGTTCCATACCCTACCACCACCACATCATCTAAAGTTTGGGTGCTTTGTACCATGGTCACGTCTACCACTGTTCTGCCATTGATGGCTATAGCAACAGTATTATAGCCTACGTAAGAAAAATCTAATAAGCTATTGAGGCCTGGAACAGAAATATTGTACTCTCCCTTATTATTGGTGATGGTTCCAACCTGTGAGTTTTGAATGGTGATATTGACGCCTTCCAGCGCCTCGCCATTTACATTCGTTACTTTACCTTTTACACTTACCTGCGCGTACGATACAGCGTAAGTACTAAACAGGATGGCACTTAATAAGAAGAGCCTGAGGCATCTTGTACCAAGGAGTTTTAGCTGTTTTTTCATTATTACATTGTTTAAATAAATAAGATTTATGATAAGTTGAAATGCTCTCTGTATCTTTCATAAAGCAGCGGCGCTTGGGGGTAGGTTGAATGAGGACTCATGAAATGCGAAAATTCAAAAGTAATGGCATCCTCCATGCCTGCGCGGCGGGCAGCTTCCAATTTTACCAGCAGTTTTTCCCATTTGATAGGCGGGAAGCGAATAGGCATATCGCGGTCGAAAGATTCAATATTGGTCCAGCATCTCATTTTATGCGCATCTGCAAGTTTTTTATTCACTGCTAAATATTCAGGCAGTTCATGATAGTCTACCTGCCCGTCCTGAAAGGCCAGAATATCTACCGCGCCTTCCACGTTGGTAAGAATTTCATTCCACTCTTCTTCATGCTGCCGCAGGGTAATAGGCTTTTCTCCGCCCATTACCTGGTCGGTTTTAACCCCGTGGATATAAGGCGAAACAAGAGTGGTAAGATTATTCGAAATGGCTTTGGCATGTTTTCCTACCTCTGCATATATTTTTGACATGTTTTTGGTGCGCCGGCTCACCTCCTGAGATAAATACCAGCCCTGGAAGGATGGGTGATGCCCGTATTTTTCCCACACCTCATCAATCAATTTTAAGTTCAGATCAATTTCTTTTTGAAAATGGCCTTCAATCCAATATTTGCCCGAATCGTACATACCAAAGAAAAACCGCATCTGATGCCTGTCGGCCAGCGTGAGAAACATTTTAGTAAGATCTACGGGTGGGTAGTAAACATCTTCTGTTTTTAAGATACTGTCGAACGGCGATGCGATCCATTTTCCCAGGCCAGACCGTATCATCACTACAGTGTTAATGCCAATGGCCTTCATCGCTTTAAAATCCCTGTCCCACTCTTCCACGCCCCAGTTTTGATGGGGAATATCCCAACTCACTTCATCCAGGAACGTAGCATGAATGGGCATTCCCTTTAAAATATAGTGCGTTTCAAACATTTTATTGGTCAGCTTTCTTTTTGTGTCTGGCGCAGCATGCTTCTGCGGTGTGGGTATGGCCGCGTTTGCCTCACCACCCATTATTGCCTGGCCGGCCACAATACCCGCCGAACCCATGGCAATGTTTCTGATAAAATCTCTTCGTCCTTTTGTTTCTTTTGCAATCATTATTTTCTTTAATTTTTTTATATAGTTGCCATCATGTTTAAGCGTTAGCTGACATTTGCTGATCTATCTTGTGGAGAATATTCCAGCACTGGTATAAGCCACGCGGCACATGAAAACAGCCTTTCCATTTACCGCCTTTCAGGTCAAGCAGCACATCGCCGCGGCGGTTAAGGTAGCCCCACCATTCGGGGTATTGGGGGTCTTTAAAATGACTCCAGGTGTAATCGTGTATTTTGTTAAACCATTGCAGGCAATCCTGTGAGCCGGTAAGCTGGTAACCTTTCAGCAAAGAAATCAGCGATTCGATATGCACCCACCATAGTTTTTGGTCCCATTCAAGTTCCTGAGTAGGATAACCTTTCCGGTCCATAAAATAAAATATGCCTCCATATTCTTTATCCCACCCATATTCAAGCATGGTGAGCGTAGTTTGTACCGCTTTTTCAATCAGGCTTTCCCGGTTGAGGCGCACACCAATATCCATAATAAACCACATGGCTTCAATAGCATGGCCCGGATTCACAAGCCTGCCCTGAAAAGTGTCGGAGAGGCTGCCGTCGGTGTTGACATTTTCTACAATAATTCCTCCCAGCTCAGGGCGCAGAAACACTTCCATTACTTCATGAATGCAGGCATCAATGGTTTGCTGAAGAAACTCTTTTGGAAGCAGGTGCTCAATTTCAAGGGAAAGATTACAAAGAATCATGGGCAGAGAAAAACCTTTGAGGCTGCGTGTGCCGGGGTAAGCCTTGTTCCAATTTCCTTTGGGATTGTCTTTTTTTGATAAAATAATATCAAAAGTTTTCTTAGCAATCTCTGCGTATTCTTCATTCCCTGTTGCCATACTCAGCTGCGCAAAAGCCATGGTGGCAAATGTATAAGAGAAAATATTGTACGGCTGTACCAGCGGGTTCCCCTGCCGGTCAAGCGCAAAGTACCAGTTCAGGGCGCCGTCGTGACCATATTTTTTTAAAAATTCGGCACCCTGCAGGGCACACTCCAGCCATTCCGGTCGCTGCGCTACTTTATTGTAAAGCATGGAAAACATCCATACCTGGCGGGCTTGCAGCCAAATGAATTTATCGGTATCAAATACATTCCCTTGTCTGTCCAGGCAGGTAAAATATCCGCCGTACTCCCTGTCCTGTGATTTATCCAGCCAAAATGGAACAACGTTGTCTAACAACTCGCTCCGGTATAACTGTTCTAATTTTTTAAAGTCCATTTATTATTTTTTTACTTGTTATCTTTTTTCGCTTTTAACCAGAACCTTTCTATTTCTTCCAGCGATTTTCCGGCAGTTTCCGGCATCAGCTTCCACACAATAAGCAGGTAGGGAATGCACATGAAAGCAAACAGGAAGAAAGTGCCGGAAGGTTTAAGCGTTTCAAGCATCCATGGCGTAAGCTGGCCTATAAGATAGGTGCCCATCCAAAGAGCAAGCGTAGCGATAGACATGGCCTGGCCACGCACTTTGGTGGGATACATTTCAGAAAGAAATACAAAAATGACCGCACTGATGGAGATGGCCGTGAAAAAAATATACGCCAGAAAACATATGAGCAGAAAAGTGGCCGGTAAACCCCATGCCGCACTGTATAAAAAATACACACTAATCAATAACAACGTCAGAATCATTCCCGACACACCAAAATACACCAGCTTCTTTCTGCCTGCTTTATCAATAATAAACAGGGCAATAATGGTGGTAACCATATTCACCACACCTATTAGTGACTGATAAAACAACGAATCGCCGCTGGACAGGCCGCTTGATTCAAAAATAGCAGGGCCGTAATACAGCACCGCATTTACACCCATAAATTGCCCCAAAATAGCAATGGCGCATCCAATGCCAACAGCGCTTCTAAAACCAGGCTGCCACAATATTTTTAAACCGGATTGCTGCTGTGCAGACTGTAGCAATATTTGTTTTGTTTCATTTATCTGAAAAGCCACTTCTTCTTTAGCGGAATAAATTTTAGAAAATATGGCCGACGCTTTCGCTTCCTGCTTTTTTACCAGCAGCCACCTGGGGCTTTCTGGCAGCAGAAATGAAACGAAAAGAAAAAATACAGCCGGCAGCGTGCTGAAACCCAGCATGCCGCGCCACACTTCTGTGCTGAATACCTGAGTTAATAAAGAAGAGGAAGACGCATAATTTACCGATTGCTGAAGCAAATAATAATTGATCAGATAAGCTGCTAAAAAACCCACCGTAATAGCCAGTTGGTATAATGATACCAGCCTGCCGCGATGTGATGCCGGCGAAATTTCTGATATATACAACGGGCAAACGACGGAAACAATACCAATGCCCGCGCCGCCAATGATTCTCCATAAAATTAACTGGTCAAAGCTGGCCGAAAGTGCACAACCCAAACCGGAAGCCGTAAAAAAAATGGCTGAGATCATCATGGTCCATTTTCTGCCTGCACCGTCACTAAGTTTGCCGGCTACTATTACGCCCAAAATAGAACCTACTAATGCACAGCCTACATACCAGCCGCTTTGAAGCGTGGAAAGCTGAAACTGGGCGGTTACCTGCGAAATAGTGCCGGAGATCACTGCTGTATCATAGCCAAAAAGCAAACCGCCAAGTGCCGCCACCACAGATAGAAAAGCAACATAACCGATGTTAACGGATGTATTCATTTATTTGATATTGAAATATTCTTTATAACGATTGTACAAATGCCCGGCCTGTAGGTAGGCGGACTGCGGGCTCATAAAATGTGAAAATTCAAATGTGATGGCTTTATCATAGTTTGCTCTTTTTGCGGCTTCCAGTTTCATACGCAGTTTGTCAAACTTGATGGGCAGAAATTTAATCGGCATGTCTCGGTCAAAACTTTCGGCATTGGTCCAGCAGTCCATGTTGTACTTATCTGCCAGTTTTTTATTCACTTCAAAAAACGCGTCTAATTCATTATAGTCAATCTGCCCGTCCTGAAAAGCGCAGGCGTCCACGTATTCATGTATTCCGGCAAAAATCTCATTCCACTCCTTTTCATGCTGCGCTATTGAAACGGCATCATCTTTGGTAAGTGCTGTGCCGCTGGCAGCTACGGCTTTTTTACCATCAATCCAGGGAGAGATAAAAGTGTGTAAGCCATTCGACATGTCTTTGCATTTTTTTCCCATTGCAATGAAAGACGGGATGGCGCTTTTAGTGCCTCTGCTGATTTCGGTACTGATGTACCAGCCTTTAAAACTTTTGTGCTTTTCTCCATAATTTTTCCATACTTCTTCAATCACGTGCATGTTCGATTCTACTTCGTAGCTCATATCACCGGTATCCCAGTATTTCCCCGAATCGTATAAGCCGAAATAAAATTTCATTCCGTACTTATCTGCCAGTTTCAGATACATTTCCAGCAGATCGGTTGAAGGCTTATAACAACCTTTGCCCAGCAAATACCTGGAAGGATAAGTAATGAATTTTCTGTATCCGCATCGAATCATGATTACCGTATCGATGCCGATGGCTTTCATGTGCTGAAAATCTTTATCCCACTCTTTTTCGCCCCAGTTCTGATGGGGAATATCGTGGGAAATTTCATCCAGGAAAGTACCTGTAATTTTTAGCCCCTGGTTTTTTTGCATAGCAAACTCATTTTTTAGTTCAGCGGTTTCTAAATGGGAGGAATGTAGTTGTTCCAGCGCATGATTACCGAAAGAGCTGGAACCAAAAAGGGATGTGGCGCTTAGTAACGCACTGTTTTTTATAAAATCTCTTCTGTTTTTTAATGACATATGTTCCATTTTTTATTGAGAAAGCAACCCATTTATATCCACCGCCACCTCAAATGGTTGCAGAATGGCATCTATCAAAGCCGCCGCCATGCCCCTGTTTAAAATGGCTGAAGAACGGTAAGCATTTTCATTAAAAAGATTTTTCCACGTAGCAGCCAACCCATCCTCTGTAAGGCCGGGATGTATTTTTTTAACTGCCTCTAACACGAAGGCGGCTGTAACCGGCTGGCCGGAAGCAGCAAAAGTGGTGGGAAATGGGTAATAGGTTTTTAATCCCTGAAGCAGCTCATATTCGCTGATCTCTCTTTCAGGATAAAACCAGGTTTGATTGGCCCAGTTAAAAGGCACACCAAACCCTTTCAGAATGCCTGTTGCACCAATTCTTTGTATGGCATCAAAATGTTTGTCTGTTGGTTTTACGTCGATATACGGCATTAAATAAGCCTTTGCAGCCAGCAGTGCTTTTTGCACCTCTCTTACCGAAACCTGCCCGGGCGGCACGTTTTGCTTAACGGATAAGGCAGCTAAAGTACCGGCAGCCTGGCCAATAAGCAATACCACCGGCTGCAGGCGTGTGGCACCATTTACAATGTTGGTAACGCTGATGCTCTTTTCTGCAACAATCAATCCTTCCACATCCTGTGGAATCAGGCTGCCAAGCGGCACGTTGTAAGAAGGTATTTTTACTTTAATAAAGTCAATTTTGGGTGCTTCTTTGTTTTCATTGCTGTGATGATCTAACGGGTAATCACCCACTGCAATGCCTGTACGATAAAGTGCCGTCTTTTGATGGAATGGCTCCATCAGGTCATCCAAAGAAAGGCGCACCATTCCCCTGATCCTTCTTGATTCGCGGAAATATGGAAACATGGGCAGCTTGTCTTTGGTAGGAAATTCATCATCTGCTAAACCAAAATTCTTATACGCCAGTTTGTTTTGAATATAATATACAAAGCGCAGTGTTTTTTGCTTCGCCTTTTCATATTCGCGTGCCCTCGCCGCGGCAGAACTGTCGATCACGTTGATGTAAATATCGTTGCCGTTTATAGGCCAGTTGATCATGTATTTATTATTGGGAAGCTTGCCATATAGCATCATCCGGTGGCAGTCGCTGTTAGGGTTTTCATAGTGCAGCGGGTCAGCAATATCACAGGATTTAGCAAATTCCGCAGGATCGTAACCAGCAGGCATGGGAATGGTTTTATCTGTATTTTTACCGTAATCTTTCAGTGTGGCCACATAGGTTACATCCTGAATAAAATCATTTTCCTTTTCCGGCGCTATGAATTCTTTGGTTTCATGCCGGCTGTCCATACCCACATCATATTTCACGCCTAAAAAAGCCGCTGCATCACCCAGCTCGGTGGCATCAATTAAAACCTTAGAAGTATAAGCCCGCTTTTTTTTGTTCTGGATGACTGAAACCTGCCACAAACTGTCTTTCTTCGCAATACCGCTCCATTTCGTTTTATAGAGAATGGTCAACAACTTTTGATTGGCCAGGGATTTCAAAATGTTGTTTCCAACTGATGGTTCAAAAAGCGTGTTACTTACCCAGCCTGTCTGCACCCTGGCTGCGCCGCCATAATGGGCATACAGGCCTTCCCGAAATTCATTCCACAAACCCGAAGGGAGCTGGTGATTCCCGTCAATGGCTGAAACACCTGCTGAGGTAAGCATACCTCCCAGCCATTCTGTCTCTTCAATAATCAGCGTTTTCACACCCATTCGGGCAGCCTGTATCCCTGCAGTAGTACCACTGGCGCCACCCCCCAGAATAATAAGGTCGTATTGAGCTGCAAGCGGGTTACTGCTTAAAAAGAGCCATACAGTTAAAACAAGCGTGTAAAGTTTTGGATGCTGCATATTCCAATCGTCTAATGTTCCATCACAAAAGTATAAAAGAAATTTAAATAACTCAGGTATATTATTAAAATATTTTTTTTACTAAGGGTTTCTTTACTCAAATTATTACGAAGGCAGCAACGCCTTACCGGTTACTTTCCGGTCACTTTTTCTTACATTTGCGGCATTTATGAACATAGCCCAAAAAAAATCGCCGTCATCGGCCTTGGTTACGTTGGACTACCGCTGGCCCGATTATTCGCTACCCAATACCCCGTGGTAGGATTTGATATCAACAAAAAAAGAGTGAACCGCCTCAACGAAGGATATGACGACACGCTGGAAATTGAGCCGGAAGTGTTGCAATCGGTGCTCACTTTAGAAAATCCGCTGCAGGCGGGCACAACCGGACTGCACTGCTCCTGTAATATCGCCGACATCCGCGACGCGAACATCTACATCATTACCGTGCCCACCCCCGTGGACCGCAACAACCGTCCCGACCTTACTCCC
>JAFAFV010000007.1 GCA_023423285.1 Bacteroidota bacterium | reverse complement strand
ATTTTCATAATTCTTTTTTACAACTTCGGCATCTGCCTGCGCAGCAATAACAACATCATAATTTAGGAGCAACCCGCCCTCTTCATAATTATAATTGGTGCGTATACCAATGGCAATGATGCAAGTGGCGGCATCGCGAATTTGCAATACGCTGTCTTTCGCTACAATTGTTCCACCTGTAATAAGCGGACGTGCTACTACTGCATATTGCATGCCTTTATCTTTACCCGAAGGCAATTGGCCATGCATTACAAGTTGGCGGTTGGCAGTAGTGTATGTCAATACATCTTCTTTGCGATATAATGACAGGTTAAAATTGAGGCCTTCCTTTTTTGAACTGGTTATTTTGATCCAGATAATATCATTCAAAAAATCTGTAAAAGCTTCCTGTGTAATTGTATTGCCATCACGCTTGTATATAGTAGTTGCCAATGCATTTTCAATATTTAAAATTCTTTTATAATCAGAAATGGTTTCAGCGTTGTCAGTCCATTCAATAAACAAATCGCCCATAGTTTGATACGCGCCGTACTTCACACCTGCTCCGCTGCCGTGCCCGGAACCAGAACCTTTACTAATAAAATGCTTCATCAACAGCGATTGGGCTTTTTGATTTTCATAATTCAGCAAATGCTCCTGTATGGGTTTCAAATATTGGTAAGCGCCGTCAAGGTCGGCATTTTGCGGGCCGCCGCTCCAAAGCGAAATTTCGTTCAGGGCAATACGCTCTTTTTTAGTATCTCCAAAAATCATGGCCCCAATACGACCATTTCCTAATGGGAGCGACTCTGTAAAATCTTTTGCAGGCATTTTAAACCTGATCTCAACGTCATTTTTTTGAGCAAAAGCAATAAAAAAAGAAAATATCAGAGCAATAAAAAATATGAATTTATACATACTTGTACAATTTCGGCAGGCTAATAAATAGCGATAAAGATAGCTAATGAACATTTAAACAAGAAGTTTGTAATTGTTGTTAGCTTTGAACAAATAAAAACAACTACCAATGACGTGGAACGAATACCTTGAATATTTTAAGGAAATAGTAGACGGTAATGAAAGGCAACCGCCTTATGATAATGAAGAATATTATCAATATACAAAACTAAACAAGAGCCGCAACAACAGGTGGTTGAAACAAAGCCCGCTTACAGAAGCCACCACGCAGTTTATGAAACAAGGCGTTCAAGCCAGGCAACATTGGATTGTGATTACAGAGCCCTGGTGTGGCGATGCGGCGCATATTGTTCCCGTGCTTTACTTGATGAGCGAGCTGAACGATAACATTCAGTTTTCAATACAGTTGCGCGATAAAGATTCTGAAATAGAAAAGTACCTTACCAATGGCACCAGATCAATACCCATTTTAATTGTGCGTGATGCCAATGACAATGACCTGTTTCACTGGGGACCAAGAAGCAAAGAGGGAACTGAACTATTTAATGAACTGAAGGAAAAGAACGCTGATTTTGAAGCGCAAAAAATAGCTTTACAGGATTTTTACAATAAAGACAAAGGCAAAGGCGTGCAGGATGAAGTAGTGCAACTGCTGAAGGGATTGTATTGAGGCCTCTTTCAGCAATATTCAACCATAACTGTTCAAAAACGCTTTTAAAGATTCGTAATTTCTGGTATATATTTCATATACACAGAAAAATTTTCCATTTGTTAATGTAATCTGCAAATAACGGGAAGACAGCCCAGATCTGTTAAAATTATATTCCTTTTCTGCAATATTTTTAATTAAATCTTTACTTATTGTTTGCTGAAAAAATAATAGCCTGTACAAAATAAATTGTTGAGGTTTAAAATCAATTTTCAACAGTGATTTATCGACCTCCTTTATCAAATAGATTTGCAAAATGAGGACAGTAATATAAAGTATTCTCAATTTTACGCTGCCATTGGTTTGAGGAAACAAAACATTGTAGTTCGATAATAAAAAAATTAACGCAAGAATAAATAATACGATTGGCAGTATTACGTATACCGAAAACTTAGTTCGCATAACCTAGCAATTACCTTTTTTCACCTTCACCACATTATAAAGATCTTTACGCCTGTCAACCAGGTTTTTTACACTGCCATACGAATGCAGATGGCGCAGCAGGTCTATGTCAACATCTGCAATTAAAACCATTTCAGTATTGGGAGTGGCTTCGGCCTTAACGCCGTTTGCAGGAAATGCAAAATCGCAGGGCGTAAGCACCGCTGACTGCGCGTATTGAATATCCATATTATGCACTTTGGGGAGATTACCCACGCTGCCAGCTATAGCCACATAGCATTCATTTTCTATTGCCCTGGCCTGGGAGCAGTACCTTACGCGGTAATAACCGTTTTGCGTATCTGTAAGAAAAGGAACAAACAGTATATCCATACCATCATCAGCCAACAAGCGGCTTAGCTCGGGAAACTCGCTGTCGTAGCAAATCAATACCCCAATTTTGCCGCAGTCGGTATCAAAGGTCTTTACTGTATTACCTCCGCGCATACCCCACACTCTTTGCTCATCGGGTGTAACGTGTATTTTAATATACTCGTCCACAGTTCCATCGCGGTGGCACAGATGTCCCACGTTATACAACACGCCATCTTTTAGCTCTGGCATACTACCGGTAATAATATTGATGTTGTAAGAAACCGCCAGTTCGGCAAACTTAGCTTTGATCAACGGAGTAAATTCAGCCAGTTTTTTTACGGCATGGGCAGCAGAGAGATGATTGTCATCAGCCATCAACGGTGCATTGAAAAACTCAGGGAAGAGTGCAAAATCGCATCGGTAATCAGAAACAGAGTCAACAAAGTATTCTACCTGCTGCATCATTTCTTCCAGGTTTTTATACAGGCGCATTTGCCATTGTATGAGGCCCAGGCGCACTACTTTTTTTGTAGCAACTGCCTGTGCCGTGGGTTTTTCATAATAAATATTACTCCACTTCATAATCACGGCATACTCACTGCTCAGCACATCACCTTCCAAATAGCCTTTTGCAATTTTCACCGGTTGAAAGTCATTTGAAAGCTGAAAATTCAATACAGGGTCATGTATTTCTTTATTTCTTACTTTTTGAATGTATTCCTTTGGCGTTAATTCATTGGCATGCTCGTGATAACCGGGGATGCGGCCGCCAAATACAATACCTTTCAGGTTCATTTTTTCACAAAGTTCCTTACGGGCGTCGTACAACCTACGTCCCAGCCTCAACCCGCGCCACTTTGGATCAACAAATACATCAATTCCATACAATACATTGCCCTCAGGATTGTGAGTATGAAACGTGTAGTTGCCCGTTATCTCACGATAAGAATGTTTGCTGAAGATATTCTCTTCATCAGTAAGGATGGATAGTGCGCAGCCTGCCAGTTTATCATTTACAAAAACGGTTAACTGCCCTTCGGGAAACAATTCGATCAGTTTTTTTATCTGGTGCTCTTTCCATACAGAACCGGGCATGCTTGGGTAAGATGCCACCATCATTTTCCGCAAAGCCTCATAATGTTCGGGCTGAAGTAGCCTTAGTTCTATGTTTCTGATCTCGGCCATAAAAATATTTATAAGATGGAGCCAACTATCGGATTCGAACCGACGACCCTTTCATTACGAATGAAATGCTCTACCGGCTGAGCTAAGTTGGCGAACAGGGATGCCATTAATCCAGCACCTTTACATTGCGGTTAAAACTTTCTTCGAGCGAAATGAGCGTTTCCGTTCTTTCGATACCTTTAATTTTTTGTAGTTTTTCATGCAACACATCGCGCAACTCGCTAATGTCCTTGCAAACGATCTCAGCAAACATGCTGTAGTTACCCGTAGTATAATTCAGCCGCACCACTTCTTTCATTTTATACAATTCCTTTGCCACAGAATCGTACAACGAACTTTCTTTAAGGTAAATGCCAATAAACGCAATTACGTCGTACCCCAAAAGTTTTAAGTTTGTATTTAATTTAGTACCTTTCACAATGCCATCTTTTTGTAGCTTTTTGATGCGTACGTGAATCGTGCCTCCAGAAACAAAAAGTTTTTTCCCCAGGTCGGCGTAAGAGATTTCAGCATTTTCCATCATGTGCTGAATGATTTGAAGGTCTAATTTGTCGAGATTAAATTTGTGGCTCATACGACGTATTTGATTTTATAAATTTCTAATATATTTTACAAATATTTAGATATTATCTATATTTTCCAAATTTTTATTAAATTACTTGGAACTAATTGACCATTTCCTTTATTTTTGTTTTATCAAAGAATTGCGAGTTCTTATACATTGTGGGGTGATGAAATTTTTGGCAGACATGCCCTCTTGTCTCGAGGGTGAGGATTACAGGATAAACACTGCGTAAAGCCGATGGTGCTGCAGCGCCACCGACTGGGGTTGACCACCAGTAGGTTGAAGGTAGCTCCTTCTAACAATTTGTGCAGCGGCTAACTGCCTCGTGGAGGTTCGAACCCTCCCCCTACAGCGATTTAACATTAAAAAGCCCCGCATAGGATCGCGGGGCTTTTGCTATTTATGTAGATACCCTCAGGGTGATAGGCTACAACAGTTCAGGCCTTAACGTTACATCACATTCAGCAAATTATTGCGAAAAATAAAATCTTCTGCCTCATTTACCGAGTGAAATATCAATACCGATTTTAAAAAATTTTCAGTATCATTAAACTCGTCAACAGATACGAAATTAAAACCATTGGTACACTTCACTATAAAACGCCTGTCGAACGAACTAATGGCATAATGATAACGTACATTGCGCATATAAATTTATTTATGGTAAATCATAAACCAAAATATCAAATATGAATTTTGCGCATCATTATCAATGCTTTATGAATCATTGCTTTAAAAATATTGGTAGTAACAAAAGATATTTCGGATAAGGTGTGGAGGGAGGCAAAGGGATTGTGGAAATGGGAAGCATTTTTACAAAAAAGCCCCGCCATATTTCTGCAGGGCTCAATAAATCTTTTTTTAAAGATTAATCCTGTACTACCAGTCTGAAACCATTACCATGTATATTAACGATTTCAATCTTATCATCTTCCTTCAGGTATTTACGAAGTTTTGCAATGTACACATCCATACTTCTACCGTTAAAGTAAGTATCGCTGCCCCAGATTTTCTTTAATGCCTGTTCGCGCGGCAGCAGGTCGTTCAGGTGTTCTGCCAGCATTTTTAGCAACTCGTTTTCTTTTGGTGAAAGTGTTTGTGTAGTGTTATTGTGGGTTAGCTGCCGCAACTTAGGATTAAAGTGATAGCTTGACAATTGGTATTCCCTGTTCTCACTTTCTTTATTCAGTTCTTCATTGCGTTTTAAAATTGCTTTAATCTTTAAAAGCAATACTTCACTGTCAAAAGGTTTGGTAATATAATCATCAGCGCCCAGTTTATATCCCTGTATAATATCTTCTTTCATGGTTTTTGCACTCAAAAAAAACAAAGGAATATCCGGATCTACATCCCTGATCTCCTCGGCAAGTGTAAAACCGTCCATATGAGGCATCATCACATCCAGCAGGCACAGGTCAAACTTCTCGCGCTGAAAAGCCGCAAGGCCGAGCCGCCCGTCACGCTCAAGGGTTACATCGTAATCGTTCAGTTCAAGGTAGTTTTTCAGCACATTTCCCAGGTTGGGATCATCTTCACAAAGTAGGATATGAGGTTTTTTTCCTTCCATAAAATTTAATTTAACTTGTTGGGTAACAAATAAAGTTAATCCTTTTTACGATATTGTAAATGCAGCCTGAATTTTTTGTTAAAACACTGTGCCCTTCCACATGAATACTGCTCTACTTCCAAACCATCATTTTTACAAAAGTCTTATCTTGTAAAAAAATCATTATGGCAGATACTTCAAAATTTTTAGAATCTGTAAAATCTGGCTACACTTTTAAGGGTGAAAGCTATAAAATAGGTACCGCCATGCTCAACGGGCAGGTAGTATCTGGCGCTGATGTACAGATCCCGTTCAAGACCCTTAACCGCCACGGATTGATTGCTGGTGCAACAGGTACCGGTAAAACCAAAACATTACAGGTATTGGCCGAGGGCTTTAGCGATGCAAGCATACCTGTAGTATTGATGGATATTAAGGGCGATTTGAGCGGGATAGGCGCAGCCGGAGTAGCTAATAATTCAATACAGGAGCGCGCCCAAAAATTAAACATTGAGTATAAGCCCACGGCATACCCGGTTGAGTTTTTAACAATCAGCAATGAAAAAGGTACCCGACTTCGCGCAACGGTAAGCGAGTTTGGCCCGGTACTGCTTTCAAAAATTTTAGACCTGAATGATACACAGGGCGGCTTTGTAGCCATGATCTTTAAATATTGCGACGACAATAAATTGCCGCTGCTTGATCTGAAAGACTTTACAAAAGTATTGCAATGGGTGAGCAATGACGGCAAGGCCGAACTGGAACAAACCTATGGAAAAATTTCAACCACATCTACAGGCACTATTTTAAGAAAAGTAATCGAATTACAACAGCAGGGTGCCGACCTGTTTTTTGGTGAAAGAAGTTTTGATGTGGAAGACCTGATGCGTATTGACAACCAGGGCCGCGGCATAATATCCATCGTGCGCGTTACAGACCTGCAAGACAAACCCAAACTATTCTCTACTTTTATGCTGCAAATGCTGGCTGAACTATATGCTTCAAGCCCCGAGGAGGGCGATCTGGACAAACCCAAACTGATAATGTTTATTGACGAGGCGCATCTTATTTTTAACAACGCCAGCGCGGCATTGCTCAACCAAATTGAAACAATTGTAAAGTTGATACGTTCCAAAGGCATTGGCATTTTCTTTTGCACCCAAAACCCAATGGATGTGCCTGCGCCTGTACTGGCACAACTGGGCCTTAAAGTGCAGCATGCTTTAAGAGCTTTTACCGCTGTAGATAGAAAAGTGATTAAACAAACTGCAGAAAACTATCCCCTGAGCGATTTTTATAAAAGTGATGAATTACTTACACAGGCGGGCATTGGTGAAGCGCTGGTGACCATGCTCAACGAAAAAGGCGTTCCTACCCCGCTGGTCCATTGCATGCTGCGCCCGCCCCAAAGTCGTATGGATGTTTTGTCTGACGCAGAAATTGATGCCATTAACAGCACTTCAAGAATTGCAAGGTATTACAACGAAATGATAGACTCAGAGAGCGCTCACGAAATACTTACCCAAAAGATGGAAGATGCCGCCTTACGCGATGCTGCTGTTTTGCAGGACAAAGAAAATTCCAAATCAAAAAAAGAAAAGGGCATACTGGATAACCCGCTGGTGAGAAGCTTTGCACGCACAGCCGGCAACCAGATCATCCGAACGGTTTTAGGCGCCATTGGTATTAGTGGCGGTACCAGAAGAAGGAAAAAGACGGGCTGGTTTTAATTTTAAAAAGCCAAATTATAAAGCATTTTAATAGTATTAAAAGTTTTTTAAAATGACCAAATGCTTCCAGTTACTCTTGATTGTATGCACATTATTTGCTATGAGTTGTTCCCTGCCAAAAACAACCGTACAATACAAACAGGCAGATGGCGTAAAGGCTGCTAAACTTTCACTTGACATTTATAATATGGCTATTGGCGGCAATAAACCGGTGGTGGTATTTGTGCATGGCGGCGGTTGGCTACTTGGCGATAAAGCTACCAAGATCAGGCATAAGGTTGCGTTGTTTGAAAGCCTGGGCTATGTTTTTGTGAGTGTCAATTACAGGCTAAGTTCTTTGTTTAATAAAAAGACTCAATATCCAGCGCATACGAATGATGTAGCCGATGCCATACAATGGGTTTATAATAACATTGGCAAATATGGCGGCAACCGCGATAAAATTGTTTTGCTGGGGCACAGCGCTGGAGCGCAAATGATATCGCTGCTTGCAACAAGTGATGCATTTTTACCGCACAGAAATATTAATCCAAATAGTTTTAAGGGAATTATCAGCATGGACACCGAAGGTTATAATGTGTATGAAATGGGTAAAGCCGGCGCCAAGATCTATCAGCGTATTTTTGGTGATGACCCTGAAATATGGAAAGAAGCCTCACCGGTTTTACAGGTAAGAGCAGATAAAACTTATCCTGATTTTTTGATCATTACGCGGGGCAAACCTTACCGTATTACTATGTCGCAAGCATTTGCCGAAAAATTAAAAAGCAGCGGCACTACCATACAACTGATTAACGCCAAACCTTACGGGCATTTTAAAGTGAACAATATTCTGGGTAAAAAAAATGATATAATCGTTACCCCTGTCGTTGTGAGTTTTTTAAAACAAGCATTCCGGTAACCTTCTTTTAATGCAGCAACTGCAGCAATTTTTTAAATTGCTGTTCCCAAATTTCTAAAGCGATATTTAATTCATCAACCGGGCTGTACAATGCTATTTTAAAAAAAGGTTTCTCCGCCAGTATTTGATGCACTTCTGTTTTTAATAAATTCTTTACCGGTGTAAAACCTTCACCTCCCACATTATGTGCCCATTCATCTTCGCCCGTGGCAATTACAAAATTGTTTTGTGATAAGAATTCGTAATTACGTAAAAAATTCCCGGCAAAATATTGTTGCCAACGGCCCGAAAGGTGCAGCGTTACGCTTAACGTATTGCCCCACCAAAAAAGGCTTCTCACTGCAAAAATATGACCTCTCTTAAAAAGCCGTGGATAATCCAATACCATATACGGAAGGCCTTTATAATTTTCGCCGCGCGATATTTTAGGCGTTGTAACGCTTAATTCAGGCGGCAGGCTGGTTTCCATTTCTTTGATCACTTGTTTTTGAATACTATTCAGCATGCCCAGTAAATGGGCAATCTTATTTAAAATCTCATTCTTTGTTAAAATCCAATCCGCGTTGCTCACCAGGTTCATCTCGTGCTGTGAAAACTGTAATTTTGCTGCTTCCATAATGTAAACGTTATTTGCAAGATAGGAACACAGGTTGAAAATTTAAATGTTTAAGTTATTTTCCCTTTTATTAAAATGGGATGGTAGTCACGAGATAAGGAATTGAAAAAATTAGATAAATTAATTGTAAAATCATTCGTAGGCCCTTTCATTGCCACGTTCTTTATCACGTTGTTTGTGCTCGTGATGCAGTTCTTTTGGCTTTGGATTGATGATTTTGTAGGCAAAGGGCTTGATGCCGCCACAATTTTAAAATTTGTGTGGTACCAAAGTGCAGTATTGATTCCGCTTGCGTTACCACTGGCCGTTCTGCTTTCATCGCTTATGACGTTTGGCAACCTGGGAGAAACCTTTGAGCTGGTGGCTATCAAATCCGCGGGTATATCGCTGCTGCGTTTTATGCGGCCACTTTTTGTAGTAGCCATCATTATTGCCATTGGCGCATTCTTATTTTCCAACTACATTATTCCGGTTGCCAATTTAAAATCGCGCACATTGTTGGCAGATATTGTGTTGGCCAAGCCCGCGTTTTTGATTAAAGAAGGCGTTTTTAATGATAAGCTGGAAGGATTTGCCATTAAAATTGGTAAAAAAGAAGACAACGACAGCGTGATCAGGGATGTGATCGTGTATGAACAGACAAATCAATTACAGGATAATTTTATTGTAGCTAAAAGCGGCATCATGAAGCCGTCGCCAGATAAACGTTACCTCGATTTTCACCTGAAGGATGGTATTCGTTACCAGGAGCGTGGCAACCCGACTGATTCTTCTACAGAATACATACGAATGGCTTTTAAAGAATATAAAAAGCAACTGGACATTAGTTCTTTTAACTTCCGCGCCAGCGAAGACAGCAACAACCGCAACAACGAAAGAGTGTACAGTATGCGCCAGCTTGATGTGGCGATAGATTCTATGAACCGGTTTTACCAAAACGATAAGGAGCGATATGACCTATATTTTTACAGCAGCCTGCCCATACTGGCTTATAAAGACAGCGTGGTAAAAGGGGCAACCGTGCCACCCAACATTTTAAACATTGATAAAAACAGGAAAGACTATATTTTCGGCAATACAAAAAATAACCTAGTAGCTAAAATCGTTGGTGATAGTATAAAGGTTAAATGGAAAGTTTTACTAAGGTCAGATACGGCTAAGAAAAAAGCCAACCCTTCCATTGCTAAAAAGAAAGCGCCTGCAAAAGATTCTGTTACTTCCAGATCTGCACAAAAAACAGATAGTGCCCTTGCTGCTCTGCAACCAAAGAAACAAGCGACTGTTACAGATTCGGCTTCACAGGTTGCAGTACCGGATTCTACAGCCACTGCAAAAAATACTCTGAGCGATACAACGCACCGCAGCGACAGTTTATTAAATCGGGCAACAGATTCTCTAATGTTGGCGCAAGCCAGGCAGGCATTTGTGCCGCGGCCAAAACGTGATGGCGATACATTTTTAGCGGTGATACCAGACAGTGCCCGCAGGCAGGTGAAAGAACGCGCCATAAGCGCCATTACAGCGCTTAAAAGCAATGTGGAAATGAATACCGCCTCGCTGGTGGAGCAGGACAAAAGCCTGAGGCGCTATAAAATTGAATGGCACAGAAAGATCGCTCTGGCGCTAGCCTGCGTGGTACTGTTTATAATCGGCGCACCGCTTGGTTCCATTATACGAAAAGGCGGCCTTGGCACCCCACTCATTTTTGCCATAATCTTTTTCATGATCTTTTATTTTGTTTCAACCCGTGGAGAAAAGCTGGCAAAAGAAGGAGAAATGTCCCCATTTAACGGCATGTGGCTGGCTACCTATTTGCTGGTACCCGTTGGTATATTTCTTACTTACAAGGCCATGCACGATTCCAATCTGTTTAACAAAGAGTTTTACGGAAGGATGATCAGGACAGTAAAAGAACTTTTAGCCAGGCGTAAAGCAGAAAAAAGTTAACCCACATCCTCCTTCTTTTCTGACGGTTTATAATCAGCCAAAATCTTATCATCATTCAACAGTTTATACTGTGCAATCAGTGTTTCATCATTTTCTGCCTCCCGGGCTTCTTTTTCATAACAACAATTATGATAGCCGTGCCGCAAGCTGTGCCAAATGTATTTTATTAAGAAGGGAAGAAAGCCGTGCTGCTCAAATTGCTGCACATGCTGTAATTCGTGTCGCAGCCATTTTGGGTTTTGTAAAAATATTTCTTTGGAAACGCCATGCAGATGTATACAATTTCCAATTACGATGGCCACTCTTTTGCCGCGCAGTTTAAATGCAGCAATTTTTGCTATGATGGAATTTTCTTTTATGAAAAAACCCTTCATCAGTCGCTCAGGCTTTTTAAAATATCCTCGGCATGCTGTGCGCTGCGTGGCTTTAAAAAAATCTTTTCAATATAACCACTTTCATCTATCAAGAAAGTGGTGCGAATCAGGCCCATAAATTTGTTGCCAAACATATGCTTTTCGCCCCATACGCCATATTTGTCAATGATCTTACGTTTAGGGTCAGCAATTAGCGGGAAGGGTAAATCGTATTTTTCTTTAAATTTTTTATGCTCATCAGGTTCATCGGGGCTTACACCTATTACCTGCAATCCCGCGTCTTGCAACAATCTATAGTTATCACGCAGGTTACAAGCCTGTATAGTACAGGTGGGCGTATCGTCTTCGGGGTAAAAATACAATACCAATTTCCTGCCTTTAAAATCAGGCAATGAAATTTTATCTCCGTTTTGATCAATACCGGTAAAGCTTGGCGCTTTTTTACCTTCTGTTAAGTGTGTAGCCATGATGTTTGTTTGATTCAGACTGCAATTTACTATTTCTTTTACTGGTGCAGTATTTTAGAAAAAGCCTGTTAATTAGCGTGTAAATTTCCAGCTTCTTGTGGTTGCATTTCCGGCCACATCATCTACCGTTACCGTTAGTGTGTGAACAGCCCCTGCTGGTACTCGTGAGTCAAAATTGTACACCCAGGTACGACCTTTATCATTGGTAAACCTCAGCCATTGGCCATTCACCTCTGCACGAAAACTGGCAATGCCAAAATTATCCGTTGGCGTAAAAGAGATGCGGCTGGCTTTGGTAAGGTTTACAACCTGGCCACTCCCCAGGCTCGGAATAACGGGGGGCGATGTGTCAATAAAAGCCTCAAAGGTTCCAAAATCCCTAAACTGGGCGGTCATCCAGCCATCATTCCAAATGGCTTTTTGTGTTTCCGACCTACTGCCTGTTGTTCTTTTGATCACCACCTTATCTCTGTTTTCGTTTGAAATGGCCTTATTGGGTTTGATGCGTATTTCAAAGCGCGTATGCGCAGGCAAATAGTTTTCTCCCAGCTTATGCGCTGCCGAAACGCTATGCGGCGCTGTGCTGGTGCTGCGGCTGTAACCACTGTTCATTTTATCATACAAAGTAAACATGGGCAGGTAAGCCTCAAAATCGTATTTAAAAATACGGTTCAACTGGTTGGGCATCCATTCATAACTTTTAACCACGGGTGCAGCGGCACCGTTGTTCTTTACTTTAAAATTTATTGTGGAACTGTTGCCGTTGGCATCGCTTACAATAATTTTTACCTGGTGCTGCAAAGTATCGTAAAGATTAATGACAGCCTTTGCTCCTAAATCATAATACACACCGCCACGGTCGCCTGGCAGTTTTTGAACATGCTGCACCCAGGCACCGCCATTTGCCTTCATCTTATAATCCACATGGCAGTTCATATACCTCGTATCATTGTAATCTATGCTGTCAATGTAAAAACTGCTGATCTCGTTACCGTCAAAAAAAAGCCTGGCGCTGTAAATACCATCCTGGTTTGTAGTTCCATTGCGCGTATCATATGCCTGCACGGCAAAGCTCAGCTTGTTGAGGTTGGTGCTGATGGTCCCACCCGGAACAGTATACACACTCCCGGTTTTTGATACCCTGATCAATTGTGGCGACTGGTCAATTACCGAATTGCTGCGATCGTACATGGCCAGTCGAACCAAGGTGGGCGCTATATTATCAGCAATATGCGTCATAAACAAGGTGGGGTTTAGCCTTTTGCCAGATTTGGTTTCAAAGATCTCCCAATGTACATGCGGCCCCTGCGAACCGCCGGTTGTACCGCTGTAAGAAATAAAGTCGCCTTTTTTTACCGGCAAAAGCCCGGCTGGAATTTCTAATTGTGTTTCCCATGATTCTGTTTGATACTGGTGCTCTGTTACGTAAGCTTCAAGCTTTGGTTCAAACGTATTTAAGTGGGCATATAAAGTAGACAACCCGTTGGGGTGGTTAATAATAATCCATCGGCCAAAACTTAAAGGTCTGATCCCCACAAAAGCAATGTACCCATCTGCGCTGGCCACCACGCGCTGGTTCACCACTTGGTTGGTGCGTACATCAAGACCCATATGCCAGTGGTTGCTACGCAGTTCACCCATGTTTGCCACAATATCGGGCTTTAACTCAGTAGGCCACCTGAAATAGTTGTTAGGATAAACAGGTTTTTTATAGAGTTGCGCTGATGCGCTGATTGCTATTAAAAAAAACGTAAGTATATTAAAACACCTTGCCATTGTGCCAAATATAGCAAATAGGTTATAACCGGGTACTGCTGTCATTCTTAAAAAAGAACAAAAAATCATTTGCATTTTATTTTGATAAGAATTATGAGAGTAAATACATTTTTAAAAACTGTTCTTAAACTTTTATCAAAAAACTTATCGACTCATAAATGGTATTCATCGAAAATAGTAACACGCTCATCGAATAGAAAATAGAGGGCTTTTTTGTTAGGATACTTTTGCCTCCTAAACAAAATTTTTTATGAAAAAGCTCTTTAAATTTTTAACCCTAGCAATGTTTTTTGCTCTTTTCTCGTCTTTATCTTCTAATGCTGCTACTATAACGGTATCCGCCGGAACTACGCTTACAGTTTCTTCTAATTATGTTAGCGATGAATACATTGTATATGGTACATTAGTTCGCAGTGGCGATCTTCAGTTTGGCGCGCCTCTTACTGTAAAACCAGGTGGCAAAGTAAATATCACAGGCAAAATCAGTGCATACAGCCGCCATATAGTAGTGGAAGTGAGTGGTGAGATAACAGCCGCTTCTTTGGCTATACAGGGTGCCTCTGCTGCTGCTCCATTTTATATAAGTGGAAAAGTTACGGTTTCTGGAGATGCCACTATAAATGGATATTTATTAGTATACCCCGGGGGGATGTTTAACGCTACCAATATTGACTTCGCCAATCCCAATAACGTTATTGGAGGAACTGTAAATGCATCTGGCTGGGTGAAATTTAATAATATTCCTAACACTATGGATTGCGGACAGATCTATACAAAAGATTTTATAAATGCCAGCGGGGGAAACCCTTTGACCGGCACAGGATATATAAAAGTAACAGGTTCCTATACTAGCATAAACTCTCTTACCAATTCATCAACAATTATACTTGATTTGCCGGGCGGTGTGGTACCTGCCGGACAAAATAAAGGTGCAGCCACTTTAGGAACGCAAAGGCCGTGCGCTGCTACGCCTCTTCCTGTTACGTTTGACGCTGTGAATGCTTTTGTTTCTAACAACAGCCTTACTGTTAGCTGGAATACGCTAAATGAAACCAATAACAACCATTTTGAAATAGAAGTTTCTAAAGATGGACACAATTTTACAAAGATCGGAGAAATAAAAAGTGCTGCAACCAATGGCAACTCTGCCACTATCATTGAATATTCATTTACACATCAACTTCCTGCCAGGACCATTGCCGGAGGACTTGCTCTTATATTATTAGCTGGAGGAACCATGATGTATAACAGGAGAAAAAAATATGCAATGCTGTCTATACTTTCACTTGCATTTTTGAGTGTCACTTTTTTCTCATGCAGCAAATCTGATTATGCCATAGAAACTTCTGAAGATCAAAATGTGTTTGTGCGGATCACACAGGTAGATATTGATGGTAAAACTGCTTCATCTAAAATCGTTAAAGCATTGGTAAAATAACACGTTATTCATCTTAAAACAAGTTTAAAAATGGCGCAGGCGAAAATGCTGCGCCATTTTTGTAGATTTGTAACATGTCAAAAGCAACTTCGCAACCACAAGGCGTTTTTTCGTTTTTTGATGAAGTGGAAAAAAACGAACCAGCGCCCAAGCCGCGGCTAAATACCCTGCGCCCGCCAGAAATTATTGAAACTCCCGCTGACAACATAGCCCAATCTACCGCTGCAACACCGGTTAAAGAAAAGATTTCTGAACAGCCCACTGAAGCGCCTGAAATTGATAAGGAACCCGTATATGAGCCATCAACAGAAGCAGGCGAAGAAGCACCAGCAGATGCAGAACCGGAAAGGCCTGTTCAGGAAAAAGCAATTCCAACCGTACAGGCCAAAGAAATCAACCCGGTTGTAAAAAAATCAACCGGTACCCGCGGCCGCCGTTCAGTAAAAGATAACAGCGCTGCTGCAGATTTAATAGAAATGCCTGATGATGAAGAGCTGTTTAAAAAACAATACTACAGCATGGGCGAGGTTACAGCAATGTTCAACGAAAACCACTCGCTGATTCGATATTGGGAAAGCGAATTTGATATTTTAAAACCGAAAAAGAACGGGAAGGGAGACCGGTTTTTCAGACCGGTTGATATTAAAAACCTGCACCTAATATACGACTTGTTGCGCCGCAGAAAATACACAATTGAAGGCGCTAGGGAATACCTTAGAAATCATAAATCAGCTGAAGAAAAATTTGCAGCCGTGCAATCACTGCAAAAAATTAAATCCTTCTTTTTAGAGTTGAAAGCAAATATATAGTGGCGGCAACCTGCACGCACCAATTACCATCTTTTTGTACAATAAGAAATTTATGAAGCGATTAATTTTATCAGCCATAGTGATGTGCTTTGCATATTTTGTAAATGCACAGGGCTATGAAACAGTTGCCGATAATAATGGCAGCAAAATGTATTTGGGATTTATTCATGACAGCCTTTTAAAAACCGACACCGCTTTTAATTGGTTTGCCAAAGCTCAAAATACATACAAACAAAAAGAAGCCGTGGTTAAGGCATTTGAAGCGAACAAGGATAGTGTGAACTTTTTAGTATTTGTTGGCACCTGGTGCCCGGATTCGCATTATGTGATTCCCAGGTTTTTTTCAATTTTAGATACTGTTGAGTTCAATAAAGAAAATGTAACGATGGTGGCTGTGGACAGAACGAAACAGGATAAAAACAGGCTGACCCATGTTTTAAAAGTAACCAATGTGCCCACCATTATTGTATTTAAAAATGGTAAAGAACTTGGCCGTGTGGTTGAGTATGGTGAAACCGGCAGGTTTGACCAAGAGCTGGCAGCGCTGCTTACAAAATCTTAGAAGGCGGCGGTTGTGCTGGACCTTGCGTAGTAATGTTCAGGTCTGTTTTTTTACCTGCCACTTCAATATCCAGCTTCTCCATTAATGCCAGCGTTTCAAGGTTTACATCCTGCCTCACTTCCTGAAAAAGGCTGAAAGCAATATTGCCTGTAAAAATTTCTATGTTAATAATGATAGCCGTGGCATTTATTTCCGTGACGTAGACTGACTCAATCAGCACTTCTTCTTTTTTTACAATTTGCTTCAACCTTTCAACCAGTTTCTTAACCTTGTGATGCGGTGTGGCCGGTGCTATCTCAAGCTTTAAAACATACCTGCGATGGGTGCGTACAGTGAGATTATCCAGTATGCTGTCGGCCATTTGTTTGTTAGGTACGGTAATAAAGGTTTTATCATCTGAGCGAATGCGGGTGCTGCGCAAGCCAATCTTTTCTACAACACCAGAAATGTTATTGACCTTTACAATATCTCCTGTTGTAAATGGTTTATCAAAAAAGATCACGAAAGATGCAATCAGGTTTTCAAGGTTTTCTTTTAAAGCAAGCGCTATAGCAGCGCCCACAATGCTCAGCCCTGTTACCAAACCTTTCACATCATAATTAAAAGCATATTTTAAAATCAATAAAAAGCCAATAAGCAATAACAGCACTTTAACAAGATCCTTAAAAAAGAAAATAATCTGACTTTTAGATCTTTCTGCACCATCAGCAAAGCGTTCTTTTATAATCAGCCCCGCAAAGTCGAGGCACTTTACAAGAAACAAAAAAAATGTTATGATGATGACGGATGTGCCGATAATGCGAAACACATCGTGAAGGGAAATTTTATAGATCCTGATATCAAGCTGATGCGGAAATGTTAACTTGTCTAATGCAATAACCGTAACGAGCACTACAAAAAACAATCCCAGCGGCCGTGCTACAAGCCTTATAAATGTGGGTTTATCTATGGCCTTCCACCGTGCGCTGATCGTGTTGTAAATAAATCCGGCTACATATTGAGCAATAAAACGTTTGGCTAAAATTACCACGACTATGATAAGCGCTACGATAAGATATTGCCTTACTGTATTATTCAAATAAACGGCATCTAAAAATTCATTCATAAAAAAAAATGCTGTGTTCGTTGCAAATGTAAAGGTTAATCATCTCTTTCATCAGGCCTGATGATCATACGGAACGTTTGGTCTTTACTAAAATATGCACCCACCCAGTTGTAAAGTGTTCTCAGCCTGTTTCGGTAATTGAGTAAAGACATCACGTGTACAAAAAGCCACACCAGCCAGGCAATAAATCCATTATAATGTATTTTTTTTGGGATATCGGCCACGGCCTTATTACGCCCGATGATGGCCATAGAGCCTCTGTCGGTATAAATAAAACGCTGCCAGCCGCTTGGTGGGCGCAGCAGGTTTTTACCCAGGTTTTTTGCCTGTTGAATAGCTACTTGTGCTACTTGCGGGTGCCCGTTGGGAAAAGCAGGATCGTGTGTTTGAAAGCAGGTATCGCCCACCGCATAAATATTTTCAAATGCTTCCAGCCGGTTAAATTCATTTGTGATTAATCGCCTGCCCCGCCCGTAACTTTCTATAGGTATGCCCTCAAAAGTTTTTGCTGCAACGCCTGCGGCCCATATCAGATTTTTAGTGGTAATTGTCGTACCATCGCTTAACTGCACTACATCATCTGTAAAATCGTTAACAGTCACGTTTAGTTTTATGATCACACCAAGGTCTTCGAGCGATTGATAAGTGTATTGCTGTGATTTTTCAGACATGGGCGCCAGCACAGCGGGAGCGCCATCTACCAGATAAATTCCACCCAGCCCAAGGCCACTCAGTTCAGGATAATCTTTGCGAATAATATTCTTGCGCATTTCTGCAAACATGCCCGAAAGCTCAACGCCTGTTGGCCCTGCGCCAGCTACAACAACAGTGATGAGTTTTTTCTTTTCCTCAATATCACTGGTACGCGTAGCTTCCTCAAGCCTTTGCAGCAGCAGGTTGCGCATGGCAAGCGCGTCGCTCAGTGTTTTCATGGGAATGGCGTTGCGTTTTACATTCTCCATTCCAAAATAATTCGTTTCGGCGCCCGTGGCCAATATCAATACATCATAACCCAGCTCTCCGTTTGAAAGGATTACTTTATTTTCTTCAGGCACTATCCGCTTCAGTTCTGCCATCCTGAAAAGCACATTGTTTCGTTTCCTCAAAAATCTTCTGAAAGGGTAGCTGATCGCCGAAGGCTCTAAAAACCCTGTGGCTACCTGGTACAATAAAGGAGGAAAAAAATTATAGTTGTTTACATCTACAAGCGTGGCGGTTATACCGGGCTGGTTTTGCAACTTCATAATGATGTTTAAGCCGGCAAAGCCGCCTCCTATGATTACAATGTGTTTATGAGGGTTGGCCATAGTGTTGTTTGTTGATACAAAAGGTATAACATTTCATACACGGCATGTGTTTAATATTACTATAAAATAGATTTGTGTGGCCGTGCCATTATATCCCCAATTATTTTTTACCGGAATCGTTTTAACTTGCCCAAAACAATTACACGCATGCAATTGCCAAAAGTGATATCGGGAACGAGCCTGTTGGGAAATTTATACAAAGAAATGGCTTTTGAAGAAAAATTAGCTATTGTAAAAGAGTATATAGATAACACACCGGGCATGCCTATGTTTGATAGCGCAGGAAAATACGGCGCGGGGCTTGCATTAGAAGAACTTGGCAAATGCCTTAGCAGTCTGGGAATAGAAAAAGACCAGATACTCATCAGCAACAAACTAGCTTGGGTGCGCAAACCACTTAAAACTGCCGAACCTACATTTGAAAAAGGCATTTGGTGCAATTTAAAATTTGATGCAGAACAGAAGATAAGCTACAACGGTATTTTAAAATGCTACCATCAGGGCAATGAATTATTGAACGGCTATAGTGTGCAGTTTGTATCCGTGCACGACCCTGATGAATACTTAGCTTCTGCAATTAACAAAAATGATTACGAAAAAAAATATAACGATATATTGGAAGCCTACCAGGCGTTGATGGATTTGAAACGAAAAGACCTTGTAAAGTCTGTTGGCGTGGGCGCTAAAAACTGGAGGTCTGTTCAACTAATAGAAAAAGATGTTACGCTTGATTGGGTGATGATTGCCAACAGCCTAACGATATTTGACCATTCTAAGGAGTTACTGAATTTTGTGGAACACCTGCACCGCAAGGGCATTACCATCATCAACTCGGCCATTTTTCATGGCGGATTTTTAACGGGAAGCGATTTTTTTAATTATGAAGAACTGAGCAAAACTCACCCGGCTCACAAAAAATATTACTACTGGCGCGACAGGTTTCATACTATCTGCAATGAATACGGCATTCAACCTGCAGCCGCTGCTATATCATTTGCCATAAACATACCGGGCATAAAAAGCATCGCGCTTAACAGCAGCAACCCCCGGCGTGTTAAAGAAAATGTACAGATGGCCGATGCCATAATACCCGCAGATTTCTGGAACCGGATGAAAGAAGAAGGACTGATTGACAGGGATTATCCTTATGTATAATAAACTACATCTGTTTGATCATTCCATGATCGGTCTTAACCATCTTGCCATTTCATCTTCACTCAAGCCTTTGCGCCGCACATAATCTGCAAACTGGTCTGGCTGAATTTTTCCCACACCAAAATATTTGCTTTCCGGATGGCTGAAATACCAGCCACAAACTGAGGCAGCCGGGTACATAGCCAGCGATTCCGTTAGATGAATGCCCGTTTTTTCTTCTCCGCCCAGTAGTTCAAACAGCTTGTATTTTTCTGTATGATCGGGGCAGGCCGGGTAGCCGGGTGCCGGGCGAATACCCATGTATTTTTCTTTAATAAGGTCTTCGTTGGCAAGAGTTTCATCTGATGCATAAGCCCAAAGTTCCTTTCGTGTTTTTTCGTGCAGGTATTCTGCAAAGGCTTCTGCAAACCTGTCTGCCAGCGCCTGCAGCATGATCTTATTATAATCATCATGATTGGCAACAAAACGCTCAAGGTGCGGTTCAATGCCCTGTATGGTTACAGAAAATGCACCAATGTAATCAGGTTGATCGTCTGATATAAAATCGCTCAGGCTGAAATTGGGCTGTCCTGCTGCTTTCTTTTGTTGCTGTCGCAGAAATTCAAGTTGTATGCTATTGCCATCGTGATTGACCGCCACTGTATCAGGAGCGGTTTTCACCGCCGGCCAGAAGCCAGCAACACCTTTCGGCGTCAACCATTTCTCAGCAATGATCTGGTCAATCAGCGCATTGGCATCGTTATATAATTTTGTTGCTTCTACTCCCACTACTTCATCTTCCAGTATTTTAGGAAAGCGACCATGCAGTTCCCATGTAATAAAAAAAGGCTGCCAGTCTAAATAGCTTCTAAGCTCAGCTAAATCTACATCATCAAACACTTTTGTACCGATAAGCCTTGGGGCTGGAGGGGTATAATTTTTCCAGTCAATTGCCGTTTTATTTTTTTGTGCTTTGCTGAAGGGGATGTATTCTTTGATTGTTTTTTTGCTTGCAAATTCAATTGCCAGCTTATCGTATTCTTCTTTAATGCCTGTTAAAAATCCTGTTTTATGTTCAGGGTTTAAAAGATTACCGGCTACCGTTACACTTCTGGATGCATCTAAAACGTGTACCACGCCTTTATCAAACCGCGGTGCAATTTTTACTGCGGTATGCATGCGTGATGTGGTGGCACCACCGATGAGTAAAGGCTGCGTCATACCTCTGCGTTGCATTTCACCAGCTACGTGCACCATTTCATCCAGCGATGGTGTGATGAGACCGCTCAACCCGATGATATCAGCTTTTTCCTTTATGGCCGTATCTAATATTTTGTCTGCAGGCACCATCACACCCAGATCCATCACCTGGTACCCATTACAGCCCAGCACCACGCCCACAATGTTTTTACCAATATCATGCACATCGCCTTTTACTGTAGCCAGCAAAATAAGCGGCACGTTTTGCTGCACAGCTTCGGGATTATCAATTTTTTCCTGCTCAATAAACGGCAACAGCCAGGCTACACTTTTTTTCATCACCCGCGCGCTTTTTACTACCTGTGGTAAAAACATTTTGCCAGCCCCAAACAAGTCGCCCACAACATCCATACCTGCCATAAGCGGCCCTTCTATCACATCAAGCGGACGCGGATATTTTATCCTTGCCTCTTCGGTATCCACATCAATATAATCAGTAATGCCATTTACGAGTGCATGTTTCAGCTTTTCTTCCACGCTGCCATTGCGCCACGCATCATCCTTCTTTATTACTTTGCCCTGTGCTTTTACGGTTTCTGCAAAAGCCAGTAATTTTTCCGTAGCATCGTTGTTTTCATTGTTACGGTTCAAAATCACGTCTTCACACAATTCGCGCAGGCGGGGTTCAATTTCATCATACACTGCCAGTTGGCCAGCATTTACAATACCCATTGTCATGCCTGCTTTTATGGCGTGATACAGAAATACAGCGTGCATAGCTTCACGCACAGGCTCATTTCCTCTAAAAGAAAATGACAGGTTGCTCACGCCACCGCTTATGTTGGTAAGTGGCATCAATTTTTTGATCTCTTTTACAGCTTCAATGAAATCTACGCCATAGTTATTGTGTTCTTCAAGGCCTGTGGCTATGGCAAAAATATTTGGGTCAAAAATAATATCCTGCGGAGCAAAGCCTACCTGTTCGGTCAGAATTTTATACGCTCTGTGGCATATCTCCACTTTTCTTTCTTTAGTATCGGCCTGGCCCTTTTCATCAAAAGCCATTATAATTACGGCAGCACCATAGCTTTTACAAATAATCGCCTGTTCAATAAATTTTTCCTCTCCTTCCTTCATAGAAATGGAGTTTACTATGCATTTGCCCTGCACGCATTTAAGACCAGCCTCAATAATCTCAAACTTTGAAGAGTCTATCATAATGGGCACTTTAGATATATCAGGCTCGCTTTGTACCAGATTGAGAAAGGTGGTCATGGCTTGTACGCCATCGAGCAGGGCATCATCCATATTAATATCTATTATCTGGGCGCCATTTTCCACCTGCTGACGGGCCACGCTTAGCGCTTCTTCATATTTATTTTCACGAATAAGCCTTGCGAATTTCTTAGAACCCGTTACGTTGGTTCTTTCTCCTACATTAATAAAATTGCTTTCAGGACGAACCACTAAAGGTTCAAGTCCACTAAGGGTAAGATATGATTGAACTGATTTCATTACTAAATTTAAAAGGTGTAAGCAATAGCTAAACAACTATTGTTATTAACTATTTTACACCAGGTTTTTAAACAGTGAATTGTGGCTCTTGAATTCTGGGCTGCAAACCTTTTACTGCTTCGGCCATTGCTTTGATATGATCAGGAGTGGTACCGCAGCATCCGCCTACGATGTTTACAAAACCTTCGCTTGCCCATTCTTTAATAAAAGCGGCTGTTTGTTCCGGTTGTTCATCATACTCACCCATGGCATTGGGCAGACCGGCATTAGGATAAGCCGAAACATAACAATTGGCTATTTGAGAAAGCTCCTCTACATGTGAGCGCATTTCTTTAGCGCCTAACGCACAATTCAGGCCCACGCTTAATGGCGCGGCGTGCGCTATTGAAATATAAAATGCCTCAAGCGTTTGCCCGCTGAGCGTTCTGCCTGATGCATCTGTAATAGTGCCGCTGATCATGATTTCTCTTTTTTTGTCAGGGTGCTCTCTAAAGAATTTTTTTGCAGCAAAAATGGCGGCCTTGGCATTTAGCGTATCAAAAATGGTTTCAATCAGAAGGAGGTCAGCGCCGCTTTCCACCAGTCCGCTAATTTGTTCATAATATGCGGCAACCACTTCATCAAAGGTTACAGACCGAAAACCAGGATTGTTTACATCAGGCGATAGCGACAGCGTTTTATTGAGCGGGCCAATGGCGCCTGCAATAAAAAGTGGTTTTGATGTATTGCCTTCAGCTCTAAATTCAGCAATAGCTTCTTTGGCACATTTCACTGATGCCAGGTTTAGCTCGTAAGCAAATTCCTGCATGTCATAATCAGCCTGTGCAATGCCGGTACTGCTAAAGGTGTTGGTTTCAATAATATCAGCGCCGGCGGCAAGGTATTCCTTATGAATAGCCTTAATAACCTGTGGCTGCGTGATGCTCAAAAGATCATTATTGCCTTTTACATCTTTATGCCAGTTTTTAAAACGCTCGCCACGGTAATCTTCTTCGTTTAATTTATAGCGCTGTATCATGGTGCCCATGGCGCCATCTAATACGAGTATACGCTCATTTAATAATTTTCTTAAATCATTCATTTGAACAAAAAGTTTGCGGAAAAATAAACGGAGAGCCTTAGGCGGGATCGTTTATTAGTTCCATTTTTTATGCAGGTTGAACAATAAACAAATCTGCCTGCGGCAACAAAGGTAGCGTAATTGTAGTTAATATTTGGCTTTTGCTTAGCAGCTAATTTCTTGGCGGACGGCCACCACCTCTAAAACCACCGCCTTCGGGCCTTTGAAAACTGCGATTTCTTTCACCACCGCCACCACCTCTTGTACCCTGGCCAAAGCGGCGCGGGTAATAAGATAGCGTAACCATGTAAAACTGCTGAAGGCCGTTGGTTACCGTGGTACTTAAAGAATTAAGGCCTGTATTTACATCAATGTTTTTATTCTGGCGAAGAATGTCCATTGCTGAAAAACGAACCTCTGCCGATTTGCTTTTTAAGAAGCGATAGGTAACAAAAGCATTCCATAACAAAGAGGTTTCGCCCGCGTTCTTGTTGTTCAGGTAATCCAGCGTATTGCTGATTGTAAAATCTTTAGGGTACTTCAGATTTACACTTGCATTGGTGATATGTGTTGTGTTTTTAAACGAATTAAGGTTTCTGCCGGTTTGCATGCTGCTGTTTAAATTCAGGCCCTGCGCAATTTGAAATGTAGCAATATCTCCCACTGAATAGAACACCCTGAGGTTGTTGTTGATATTGTTGTTTTTTGATAAGGAATATAACCCATTGATATAATTGGGCGTGGTGTTGTTATTATAATTACCTGAATAATTCAGTTGCAGCATATCTTTTTTGAGCTTGAATGAAGTACCAACGTTGACGCCGGCGTTCATGTTTCGTCTTCCGTTTTCTATGTTGATCAAATACACCGTTCTCTGAAGGCTGTTATCAAGATAGCTGCTGTCAGTAATGCCGTTTCTTACACGGCCTGCGTTAAAAAACAACCTGAAGTTAAACTCGCTTTTATCGCGGTTAGCCTGTTTTTCATAATTCAGGTTAAAGCTGATGTTATTATTATAATAAGGTTTTAATTGAGCATTACCAAAATTAAAAGTGGTTTGCGCATTATCAATGATGGGGAATAACTGATCAATGGAAGGAATGCCTGCCGAATTATTTTGTGAAAGGTTGGCGTTGATATTGTATTTCCTAAACTTGTTGTAGGTGTACGAAACATTCAAACCCGGCAAAAAGAAGTTATAGTTTCTTTCAATATTCCTGTTTTCAATATCTGAAGCATTTTTTTCTGACAGAAACTGGCCCTGCAACACGGCCGATACATTTAAAAACCTGAAGAAGCGGTCTGAAAGATTTTTGCGAAAACTTTTTGAGAAACGCAGCGATGGCCTGTCTTCAAAGCGTGTAATATTGTTGAAGTATGTAAGGCTTTCCATGATATCATAGCTGTTCGTCAATGTGTCGAAATTGCCTGCCAGTGTTGAAAATGTGGATTTTGAATAAGACAACTGGTTATTAAAAATGATATTGATGTTCCACAGATTATGGCTGCCAAATAAAAGCCGTTTCAACGCATTGTAACCAAAACCCAGATTATTATTAAAATTTGACGATTCATTATCGTAATTACGGTTGATATACCTGCTTTTTGAAGGTTCGGTAAATGATATGATATCTGAAATGGTATTGCGGTTGCTGTTATTTGAAGAATAATTAGCGCTGTAGTCTACGTTAAAACTCTTCAGGCTTCTTTCATCATCATCGTTGTTTCTGAAGCTTGCGTTTAAAGAACCATTTTGATTAGAACTTTCTGACACGGTGTTTTGCTCGTTGGTGCTAACGAGGCCCACAAATTGCTTTTCTGAAGTAGTAAAACTGTTGGATAATGAATTGCTGTTGCCTGCATTAAAGCTGCTGTTGATGGAGAACTCTTTACTTCTATCCCGTTTGTTATAACCAGCGTTAAAAGAGTGGTTTTCATTTTCAGAATGTGACGTTCTTTGAGATTCGCCAAATAAAAGTGTATCCTGAATGGTTGATTGCGAACTGGTGCGCGAACTTACATCATTTGCGTTGCTTCTGAAATTATACCCCGCGTTAAGCTGGTTATTCAGCCGGCTGTTGTTCTCCTGCGAAAAATTGTGCTGATATGTGGCGCCTACAAAGCCTATTTTATTCACACCCGAACCGCCAAAATTAGCAACATACCTGTTGGAAGGATTGAAATCGCGGTAAGAACTTTGACGCACAATTGATTGCATGTCGGCGTTTTTATTGATATTGTTTGCAGCAGCAGCAAGTCCAAAACGGTTTTTTCTGTTATAAGCCTGTGCCGCGGCGTCGGCTTCATAACGGTTGTCTGTGCCAATACCTGCGCCCACCTTACCAAACAGGCCAAACTTTCTGTCTTCCCTTAATTTAATATTCATGGTCAGTAAAGAGTCGGCCGGGTCTTCATCAATATTATCCTTAGAATAATCCTGCTCCTGGTACACCTGTATTTTTTCAATTGCATTCTTAGGCAGGTTTTGCGTGGCAATGGCCGGGTCGCCGCCAAAAAAAGGTTTACCGTCTACAAACAATTTGTTCACTGTTTTACCATTTACAGTTATGGTTCCATCACCCCACATGGTTACGCCCGGCACACGCCGAAGCATATCTTCCACCACCGCATTGGAGTCTAATTTAAATGCCGCGGGGTTAATCTCCAGTGTATCGCCATTCATCCTGATAGGCAGCACTGCCTGTACAATTACCTCATCCATAGAGCCATAAGTTCTGGAAAGTAATACTGTTTTAAAATTGTAATGATGCGCAGTTGTATCTAATTGAACTGTCTGAGAATATGGTTTATACCCTGCGTAAGAAAAATTTACAATCACGGGTGTAACAAACGGTATGGTTTCAAAATTGAACTCGCCGTGCGCATTGGTCAACTGGTAATCCAGCAGGGTAGAGTCAGCTTTTTTATAAATGGTGATGGTTACAGATTGAAGGCTGTATTCGTTTGTAGAATCTTTTACCACGCCTGTAACGCTTCCGGCTTTTAAAGAATCTTTTACCTGAGCCAGCAATGCTACCGGCAATAAAAAAATAAGCAGTGTAAATATGAGTCGCATTTACTATTTGTTAGATTTTAGCCTTAGGGCAATGATGACAGGATTATCAGCAGACTTACCGTTTTCAAAATAATTTTTCAAGGCTGCATCATATACCGGATTCCTGGCCGCATTTGACTCTTTGTTTTGAAACATTGAAGCAGATGAAATACTTGTGTATAAGAAATCTTGATCATGATATTGAATGCTATACCCCATAGCAGGTAAAAAAGCATTGGTACTGTCTGAAGTGATCTTGCTGAGGTTGATGAACTGTTTGCTTTTTTTATCAAACAAAAAATTCCGCTCCCTGAAACTTCTAAAGAAATCCAGGCTGAAAAAAAGATAATCCTCCAGCTCTATTACATTATCAATTCCCCATACAAAGCCTGAATTTTTCATTTTATAATCTTCAAGCTTGCTGCGGGAGTCGAAGTTTTCTGTAAAAAACGAGTTGGGAATGGTATTGGCCGCTGGCATGATGACGGTGTACAGTTCCTTCACACTGTCGGGGCTTAACTGGTAAATAGTATAGTGATACGGCCTTGTAAATAATAAAGTAGATGGATCGGAAGTTTTAAAAAAAGAAATGCGTTCGGGGCTGCTGTAATAAATGGAAGATGTTTTACGGTTGTAAGGGAAAAATGCGCCAATGGTTTCTTTACCGTCATAAATTTTCAACTCATAATCTTCGGCATCCTTCCATGCCTTGTTGGCATAAATGTAACTGTATACCCACTGGTCTTTATTAAACTGGTGCGGGTTTGCCATCACAATTTCAAAATTCTTCAGAACCCGTGTTTTTTCAGCTTTTACATCCTTCAAATCGTAATAAATGGCCTGGCTATATTTTATAGAGCTGTTGTTGATGGGGTTGTCTATTGCGGCTTGTACTTCTTTTTGTGAAGGATTGTAGTTTTTATTAAGGCCTGATATAAACAGCGCGTTTTTGTTTTCATCATACGCAATTGACCTGATCTGGTAGCCTTTGTAAGTGTATTTTTTTACAAACCTGCCGTTTTTATCAAAAAAGTAAATGGCGTCTGTATCGCGGTCAAAAACAATAAAATAATCTTTTGTAGCAATCAGCCTGTAAATTCTGCCAAAAAGGCTTTCCTTAGTGGTTTCAAGGGGAATGTATTTTACTTCGCTAAAAAGCTTTGACTGGGGCATACCCGTGGCATACGTAGGCTCAAAATATAATTTTTGAGGCTGGCCAATGGCACAAAACGTGGTTAATAAACCTATGATAACAATTGCAAATCTCTTCATACATTTAAAAAATAGCCTCACAGTGTAATAATCCGGATTGTATAAAGTCTTAGACGCCATTGGTGCGCATGTCCTGCGCAAAAATTAATTTTTATTTAATAAGTAAGAAAGAGTTGTGGAAGTTTTTTAATGCTTGCAGTATATACAAACATTTTTTAAAAGGTTGACAGGAGCTTCTAAGTAATAAGTTTCACCATAATCCTGATGCTCCAGATCACTACCAATACGCCCACACCTATAAGTGCGGCTTTACGGTTGAGCCTGCCTACAAGCCTTGCAGCAATTGGCGCAGCCAGCAACCCGCCAATAATAAGGCCCAAAATGGTTTGCCAGTGTGAAATGCCCAGCAGCACAAAAAAGGTAAGCGCGCTGGAGAAGGTGACAAAAAACTCAGTAAGGCTTACCGTACCAATTACAAAGCGCGGTGTACGCCCTTTGCCAATAAGGGTTGTAGTTACTATAGGCCCCCAGCCACCGCCGCCAAAGCTATCAAAAAAGCCGCCCGCGCCGGCCAGCAGGCCATAACGGTTGAATTTCTTTTTAGGTATTGTTTTCTTAAGCGCGTTTACAAGAATCTTAATACCCAGAAACATGGTATAAAAAGCCAGCATGCCCCTTGCCAGCGTGCTGTAGCGTTCTCCAATATAGTACAAAAGAATAGCACCTAAAATGGCACCGATAACACCAGGTACAATCAGGGCCCGAAAGAGTTTTTTATTTACATTTCCAAACCTGTAGTGGCTGTAACCCGAGGCACCGCTTGCAAACATTTCGGCGGTGTGCACACTGCCGCTTATGGCAGCAGGGCTTATACCCGCTGAAAGTAAAACTGCCGTGCTGGTAACACCGTATCCCATGCCCAGTGCGCCATCAACAAGCTGTGCCAGAAAACCTGCAGCAAGCATGATGAGAAAAGTTTTATCAAACGAAGAAAACGCTGCGTTAAAGCCTTCTCTGATTGCATCGTAAGGAAGGTATTCAAAAATGAAATGGCCGATGAGCATGATTGCAAAAAACATCAGCACCCTTGTGGCCAATTTTCTGTAAGATACCGCTTTAGCCTTACTCTCCTTTTCTACCAGCACCTGTGTAAGATTGTTCAGTTTGTGCACCTTTTGTTCAAAATCGCCTTTCAGTTGGTTTCTTATAACATGCATGTTATGAAGCGCTTCATCTATTTCGCCGGGTATCACTTCATTCAATGTTTCGCGCAGGCGTTTAGCAACTGTAGGTGATTTGCCGTTGGTTGAAATGGCAATTTTAAGGTTACCTTTTTTTACTACCGAGCCTAAATAAAAATCGCAGAGTTCTGGCTTATCAGCAATATTTACAAGCTTGTTTTTCTGATGGGCGTCCCGGCGTATTTGCTCTGCAACTTTAATATCATTTACCGCGGCAATCACCAGGTCAGCACCCTCAATATCATCAATAGTATAATTTCTTTCTAATAAAACGAGGTTAGTATTATCATTTGCAAGTTGCTTTACTTCGGCAATAATTTCTTTACCAACAAGCTTTATTCGAGTTTTTGGGGAATTGTTTAGTACGGCGTGCAATTTTTCCAAAGCCACTTTACCGCCGCCTATGATCAGCAGGTTGAGCTGTTCCAGTTTTAAAAAAACCGGAAACAACAGGTTTGAGCTTTTCTCAATATCGTTTGGCAACTCTTTGCTCATCAAACTACTGGTTCCTGAAAATTTCTTCCACTGAATTTTTGTGTGAGAACTTGTCTTTGGCAACCACCTCGCTTTTATTGTACACGAGTGACCCTGCAGGAACGCTGAATGTGACCCAAGCGTTGCCGCCAATTACACTGTCCTGCCCAATAATGGTTTCGCCGCCTAAAATGGTGGCACCGCTGTAAATAATTACATTATCTTCAATAGTGGGGTGGCGCTTACCTTCCTTTTTATTTTTTGCAGAGTTTAATGCGCCGATGGTTACACTTTGATAAAGCTTTACATTTTTACCAATTACGGCAGTTTCGCCAATTACCACACCCGTGCCATGATCAATAAAAAACGACTCGCTGATGGCGGCGCCGGGATGGATGTCTATACCTGTTTGGCTGTGAGCATGCTCAGTAAACAACCTTGCAAGTGTTTTAATATCTTTTTTCCACAAAATATTGGAAATGCGGTAAACGGCAATTGCATAAAAGCCGGGATAGGTTTGGTACACTTCTTCAATACTTAATGCTGCAGGGTCGTTGCTAATGAAAGCATGCGCATCTTTTAATAGTATATTGTAAACGCCGGGAAGTTCATCATAAAAAACTTCTGCTAATCTTTGAGATTCCGCCCCATCATCTACTACATCGTATATTAATGTTGCCAGATGGCTTTTAAAAGAAATCCATCCTTTTTCTATATCGCTTTGCTTTTTGTTTACGCCTGTTTTGGGAACAAACAAAAATTCAAATAATCCGTCAATAAATTCCCTCGACTGTTGCTTATCGGGCAGGCTGTTGCCAAGTTGATTGTTATTTTGAAACAGTAGTTGTAAAAAATTTATGCTCATAAAAATGATTTTACAAAATTTGTTATGCTATCCACTTACGAAAACTGAAGTCTCCAAAGGTTTCGTATTCCTCTCTTTCAGAATTGTACACTCCAAACAATTCATCAAGCGTGGCTAATATCTCTTCCTCATTCAGGCTGTCTTTATACTTTGTGTTAAGCCTCAGCCCAAGCCTGTCGCCACCAATATGCAGGTTGTACCTGCCCATAGCTGTGCCTACAAAACCTATCTCGGCGTTTGGCGAACGTCCGCAACCATTGGGGCAGCCTGTCATGCGCAAAATAATATCATCATTTAACAACCCGTGCTTTGCAAGTATAGGTTCTATGCGGCTGATGAGCGTGGGCAAATACCTCTGTGCTTCAGCAAGTGCCAGCGGGCAAGTATTAAGCGCCACACAGGCAATTGCATTTTTTCTCATAGCACCGGCATGCTCAGTATGGGCAATGATGCCATACTTTTGAAGTATCTGCTCAACCGCTGCTTTGTCTTTTTCAGCAATATCTGCCACAATCACATTTTGATTAGCCGTAAACCTGAAATTGGCTTTACCGCTTTCTGCGACCTTATACAAACCCGATTTTATGAGAAGGGCCTCTTCATCAAGCACGCGGCCATTTTCTATAAACACGGTGTAGTGCCAGTTGCCTTTGTAATCTTTTACCCAGCCATACCTGTCCTGCCGTTGTGTAAAAGAATAAGGCCTTACCGGTTCAAGTTTAAAGCCACAGCGTTTTTCCACCTCCTCACGGTATTGATCTACCCCCAGCCTGTCAATAGTATATTTCAGCCTCGCCTGCTTTCTGTCTGAGCGGTTGCCAAAATCGCGCTGCACGGTAATGATTTCGTAAACAGCTTTTAAAATCTTTTCTTCATCATTGGGTACAAATCCAAATAACGTGGCCAGCCTGGCATATGTGTTATCATTACCATGCGTGGTACCCAGCCCGCCGCCGGCCCCAATATTAAAGCCCAGTAACTGATCATTTTCAACAATGGCCACCAGCGCCACATCGTTGATCAAAACATCCACATCATTATTTGGCGGCAGTGCTATGCCTACTTTTAACTTGCGTGGCAAATACCTGTCTTTATACAATGGGTCGTCTTCGGTTTTTTCCACCAGCTTCTCATTGTCCAGCCATATCTCGTACCAGGCGCGTGTTTTAGGCTTTGCCATCTCGCTGATCTTTGCTGCGTATCGGAATACTTCCTCATGCACCGGAGACTCGCCGGGGTTTGAAGTGCAGCAAACATTACGGTTCACATCGCCACAGGTGGCAATACTGTCAAGCCCCACGGTATTGAAAGAATGCATGGTAGGTTTGATGTGTGATTTCAAAATTCCATGCAACTGAATGGTTTGGCGCGTGGTAATTTTTATAACGCCGGTAGAGTGCTCGCCTGCCACATGGTGCAGCGCCATGTATTGATCGGGTTTTAAAAACCCTCCCGGCAACCTTAACCTGCACATAAAGGAATAAAGCCACTCCAGTTTTTTAGCGCTGCGCTCTTCGCGGCGGTCACGGTCATCCTGCTGGTACATTCCATGAAATTTTACAAGCGCCTGATCGTCTTCACGAATGGCGCCCGTAAAATTATCCAGCAGGCTTTCCTTTAAAGTACCGCGCAGGCCGTTGCTTGCGGCTTTGATCTTTTCTACACCTGATAAATTTTTATCGCTCATTTAACTATTCTGTTTATTTGTTTACAAGTTGATTAGTTTACAAGGTCTGTTCTCCGCATGCTCCTTTTCAACTTATCAACCAACGAACCTGTTAACTATACTTAATATACATCTTTCTCATACCTACCTTCATCGCTCATCTTCTTTAAAAAAGCTTTAGCTTCTTCCTCAGTTTTATTGCCATGTTCTTTAAAGATCTCAACTAATGTGGCTTCAACGTCTTTACTCATCGGATCGCGCTTACCGCTCACATAAAAGTAAGCCCCGTTGTTCAGCCAGTCATACAGCTCGGCGCCACGTTCCTGCATTTTATGCTGCACGTATATTTTTTCCGGCTGATCGCGTGAGAAGGCTACATCCAGGTTGGTGAGCACACCTGTTTGCAAATAGCTTTGAATTTCTGTCTGATACAAAAAATCAGTTACAAAATACTGCTCCCCAAAGAAAAGCCAGTTTCTGCCTGATGCGCCTATGGCATCTCTTTCGGCAATAAAAGACCTGAATGGAGCAATACCGGTGCCAGGCCCCACCATGATCACGTCTTTGTTTTCATCCGGTAGCTTAAAGTGTTTGGATTTCTGGATAAAAAATTCTACCTGTTCATCTGCCAACAGGTTTGCTAAAAACTTACTGCCTACACCGGTTCTTCTTTCTACTTCAACCATAAATTTATCCTTAACTACCGTAATGTGTACCTCATCATTACCATGCGCTGCAGGCGATGATGAAATAGAATATAAACGCGGCGCCTGTATAGACATGCTCTTAATCACTTCTTCAAACTGGCTATTATCTTTTAAAGGATACTTTCTTAAAAGATCATATAAGCTTACCCGAGTTTCAGGCACTTCATGCCCTGTTATTATGCCATATTGTTTAATGGTTGATTTTAAAAGATAAGAAATATTAAGCCTCTGGCCCAGCAGTTCTGCTACTGTAGCTTTTACTTTGGGATGATCAATTTCTTTTTTTATGTCAATACCAGTAAGTGCAACAATCTTATCAACGATCTCTTGCTTATTGTGCGGAATCACACCCAGCACATCGCCCGGCAGATAATCAATAGGCTCATCGCAACTGATTTCAATATGATAGGTTTCTTTATTACTGCCAATATCATTCAAATTGACGCTGCTGATCACTGTACCTTTGTAAAATTTTTTTCCGGCAGGTTTTGATGGCTGCGCATTTTGTGAAACTGCCGCTACCTGCGCGGACGTAGTATGTTGTAGTGACGCGATCACATTATCCATCCAATGAAGCGCATCTGCTTCGTAGTCCACATCGCATTTTTTTAAAGGTAACACGCGGTGCGCACCCAGCGCTTCAAACCTGGCATCCACATCTTCGCCGGTTTTACAAAACTGAGCGTAGGACGAATCTCCCAGTGCCAGCACGCCAAACTTCATTTTTTTCAGATCGGGCTGGTTTTGCATAATGTAATCGCAAAACTTTTGTGCCAGCAATGGCGGATCGCCTTCCCCCTGTGTGCTGATGACGACAAAAAAGTTCTCTTCTTTGGTAAGGTCAGTCACACGATATTGATCAAGACCCACGAGTTTTACTGCTACACCTTTCTTTTTAGCAATGCCGGCCAGTTGTATGGCCAGCGATTTGGAATTGCCTGTTTCTGTGCCATATACCAGTGTAATTTTTTTGGGCGTTGATGTTGAACCATTTGTAGCCGCACCATTCGTGCCCGCTTGCGATATACCTGCGCGCCCGGCAATATAGCCGTTCAGCCAGATCAGCTCTTCACGCGAGAGTGTGCCGGTTAAGTCATTTAGTTGTTTCAGTTTTTCTTCAGACAACATTTTTTACAGAATTAGAAATTTCATACATATTGCTTGTTGCGGTTACTGATGTAAAATACTGTTCTGCAGCGCCATCATTGGACAGCCATTTGAATTGCTCATGCAGCGCCACCACTTTGCCTATTATTACTAATGAAGGAGAAATAAATTCCCTGCCGCTGAAACTGTGTTCAAACTCATAAATATTGGTGATATGAATTTTTTGAAAACAGGTGGTTGCCTGCTCGGCAACGGCCAGTTGCACATCTGCTGCAATGCCGTACTGAGTTAATTTTTTTACCACATCGGTAATGGTAGCAGCCGACATATAAAATACCAGGGTGTCGTTTGTCTTTGCCAGTTCCTGCCAGTACGCTTCTGTGACCACTTCAGACTTATAGTAAGTTAAAAACCTTACCGCAGTTGCGTAACCGCGCGCGGTTAAAGGAATTCCCGCGTAAGCGGCGGCGCCTAATGCTGAGGTTACGCCGGGAATAATTTCATAAGCAATGTTGTTTTCAACCAAAACCTTTAATTCATCTAATATATTTGAGAAGATAGAAACATCGCCACCTTTTAAACGTACCACGGTTTTGCCCTGCTGCGCGTATTGTACAATTAAACGGTTGATCTTTGCCTGCGGCGTGGAAACTTTTTTACTGCATTCCTTACCTACGTAAATAATTTCGGCCATTGCTGATACGTAACGGTGCAGGATAACATCGCTGACGAGGCGATCGGTTAAAACCACATCGGCACTGCGCAAAACGTTGGCAGCTTTTACGGTAACCAAATCAGGATCTCCGGGCCCTGCGGCTGTGAGATAAACTTTTCCCTGCTTATCATCAATACGCCTGAGTGCTTTTGAATGCGGTAAAATCATTTTTATTGTTATTTATAAACCCCGCAAGGCTTGTTAAACTTTAGTTTATAAGCTCAGGAAAGCAACACTGCGGCTACGGTGCTGTTACTTGTTTCATCTATCAAAATAGCGCTGCCGGTGCCGTCTAATGTTTCAAAAGGATCGTATACCAAAGGTGCAGCAGTTTTAAGTTTGGCTTTTACCACTTCGTTAAGTTTTACGGTATCAGCAACTTCAACACGCTCTAAAGAATTTACATCAAGCCTGTATTCAATTTCGCGCACAACGGCTTTTATCAGTCGGCTCTTATGTTGTATAAAATATTTATTGCCTTGCTGCAAAGGCTTATTATCAAGCCAGCACAACAGTACTTCTATTTCGTTTTCAACTTTTGGCAGATTATCAACACGCACAAAAGTGTCGCCTCTTACGATGTCTATATCATCAGCAATATGAAGCACTACCGCCTGTGGAGCAAAGGCTTCTTCCTGCTCTTCGCCGGCTATTTCAATTTTCGTAATTGTCGTTTCGATATCAGCCGGAAGGATCTTTATTCTGTCGCCTTTTTTGTAAATGCCGCTAATGATCTCACCGGCATAGCCGCGGTAATCGTGCAGTTCCTGTGTTTGCGGGCGAATCACATATTGCACCTGAAAGCGCGGATCTGTGTGGTTGATGTCTTCGCTCACTTCTACTTCTTCCAAAAACTGTAACAGCGGTAAACCATTGTACCACGGCATTTTTGTGCTTTTACCTACAATATTATCACCGTGAAGCGCCGCAATGGGCACATAGGTTACATTTTGCAGGTTTAACTGCTGTGCCACTTTATCATAATCAGCTTTTATTTCCTGAAAACGTTCTTCGCTGTAATTTGCCAGGTCCATTTTATTAATGGCTACCACCACGTGTTTGATGCGTAATAAAGAAGCAATGATTGAGTGGCGGCGTGTTTGTTCAATAACGCCCAGCCTGGCATCAATTAAAATAATGATGAGGTTGGAATTTGAAGCGCCTGTGATCATGTTACGGGTGTATTGCACGTGGCCCGGCGCGTCTGCAATAATAAATTTTCTTTTAGGTGTGCTGAAGTAACGGTAAGCCACATCAATGGTAATGCCCTGCTCGCGTTCAGCACGTAAACCATCAGTTAGCAATGCCAGGTCTATGCCATCAGCATTTTTGTTTTTAGACTGTTTTTCCAAAGCTTCTAATTGATCCTGCAAAATGCTTTTACTGTCAAACAGTAAACGCCCGATCAAAGTGCTTTTTCCATCATCTACGCTGCCAGCGGTTATAAATCTTAAAATATCCATCTCTTAAATTATGAAGCATGAATTATGAACTGAAAATTCACAATTGAACATTAACGACTAAAAATATCCTCCTTTTTTCCTGTCTTCCATAGCGGCTTCTGTTACCTTATCATCAATTCGGGTTTCACCGCGTTCTGAAATACGTGTGGCAATGATCTCATTCACCACCTCATCCAATGTAGTTGCGTTGGATGCCACAGCGGCAGTACAGGTCATGTCTCCTACTGTGCGGTAGCGTACTTTCTTTTTAACGATCACATCGCTTTCATCAATCGTGATAAAATTTGACACTGCTATGAGCTGGCCTTCGTACTCTATCACCTCCCGCTCATGCGAAAAGTAAATGGATGGCAACGAAATGTTTTCTTTTTTGATATAGTTCCACACGTCCAACTCCGTCCAGTTACTAATGGGAAACACGCGCACATTTTCGCCTTTGTGAATGCGGCCATTGTAAATATTCCACAATTCGGGGCGTTGCAATCTGGGCTCCCACTGGCCAAACTCATCACGAACGGAGAATATTCTTTCTTTGGCACGTGCTTTTTCTTCATCGCGGCGGGCACCGCCAATGCAGGCATCAAACTGATACTCCTCAATGGTATCTAACAGCGTGTGTGTTTGCAGCCAGTTGCGGCTTGCAAATTTTCCCTTCGGCTCAGTAAGCTTTCTTTCGCGGATGGTATCTTCCACTTTTCTCACAATCAGCTCGGCACCTAGTTCTTTTGCAAGATGATCGCGATACGCCAGCGCTTCGGGAAAATTATGGCCGGTGTCAATATGCACAAGCGGAAAAGGAATTTTGCCGGGAGCAAAGGCTTTTTTTGCAAGCTGCACCAGCGTAATAGAATCTTTACCACCACTGAACAACAGTGCAGGTTTTTCAAATTGGGCAGCCACCTCGCGCATAATATAAATGCCTTCGGCTTCCAGTTGTTCTAAGTAATTTAAATGTTTGTTCATTCGTCTGAACTTTGCGTAGCTAATATGATCAATTTGTTAAAAATAAAAATTACCCTAACTAACATCGGGAAGCCTGTTGCTTTTAAAAAAGAAAAAGCAGTATAGCGCAGTCAGCTACTGTAACTACCTGCTTGCGTGCAGGCCACATTCTTTGTGCGAAATTTCCCACCACCAGCGCCCTGCACGGGGATCTTCGCCAGGCTCAATAGCACGGGTGCAGGGTGCGCATCCTATGCTTATGTAACCCTTATCGTGCAAGGGGTTGTAAGGTACATTATTTTGCTTTATGTAATCGAGCATTTGTGCATAAGACCAGTTTATCAACGGGTTGAACTTGTGTAATTGGTGGCCTTCGTCCCACTCAAGTATTTTCATATCATGCCTGTTGGCCGATTGTTCGCCACGTAAACCCGTGATCCAGATTTTTGCACCCTGCAGCGCCCTGTTTAGTGGTTTTACCTTTCGGATAAAACAGCACTGCTTCCGGTTTTCTACCGACTCATAAAAACCATTAATGCCCTGGCTGTTTACAAACTGCTCCACATCCCCGGCGTCTGGAAAATAGACCTGAATGTTGGTTTTGTAACGGGCATTGGTTTTTTCGAGCAGGTCGTAATGCTCATAAAAAAGCCTGCCGGTGTCTAACGTAAATATCTTTACCGGCAGATTGTTTTTTAAAATAGCATCTGTAAGTAACTGATCTTCCTGACCCAGAGAAGTGGAAAAAACCGTTTCATTAGGAAAGCGGTTTGCCACAATGCTTAAAGCGTCAACGAGTGACGCTTGTTCGATTTCGTGTATCTGTTCGTCTGTAAACATGTCCTCACCTCAGGCTCAGCCTGCATTCTTTATAAATTCGGCTGCGGTGTATAACGCAGGTAAGGTTTTACCTCTTTTAACCCTTTGGGGAATTTTTTGATGGCATCTTCTGTACTAACAGAAGGCACCACTATCACGTCTTCACCCGTTTTCCAGTCTGCCGGAGTAGCTACGCTGTGGTAAGCTGTCAATTGCAGTGAATCCAATACACGCAGTACTTCATGAAAATTTCTTCCTGTTGATGCGGGGTAGGTAATGATGAGTTTGATCTTTTTATCTGGCCCAATAATGAAAAGAGAACGCACAGTTACTTTTTCTGATGCATTTGGATGGATCATATCATAAAGTTCTGCAATCTTTCTGTCTGCATCTGCAAGTATGGGGAAGTCTACTGTACAATTTTGAGTTTCATCAATATCGCCTCTCCAGCCAAAATGGCTGTCAAGCGGGTCTACACTTACTGCCAGCACTTTTGTATTGCGCTTTGCAAACTCCTCTTTCAACTGCGCTGTGCGGCCAAGTTCGGTAGTACATACGGGGGTATAGTCAGCAGGGTGGGAGAACAGGATTCCCCAGCTATCCCCTAAATACTCGTGAAAATGAATTTCACCTTCGGTGGATTGCGCGGTAAAATCTGGCGCAATATCTCCTAATCTTAATGACATAATCTTATTTTTAAAAGTTTAAAGATTGCAAATATATATGGTTGATATTATTCTACCAACTTGGTGGACTATTAATGATAAGGATTTTAATGTTTTAACAATAGCGATATCATAGTCAGACTTTATTGTAATTCTCCAAACCGCACTCCCATGTGAAAGTCCATTTGTTTACTTTGGCCGGCGGCCAGCGTAAAAAAGCTGCCCGAACCAATAAAAAAGGGTCCTGCACGCAATGACAAACCAGCATTAAAATGGGTTAAAGGATTGTAATTTAATGGAACGTAAACTCCAAATGTTTTGTTCTCAAACCGTGGCGTAAGGGTTACATTGCCGTAATAATATGGGTTTTGAATTTTGTCCTTTGCGCTCAGCCCAAGCTGAACGGCCAGGTTGGTGTATATATTTTGGGAAATGTGATAGTCAGCATCTGCCAAAAGCGTTGTAGGCAATGCTATCCTGTTATTGCCACCTGCAATTTTTGTAAACCTTACATCGGCGTCAAGAATTTGTTTTACTTCGTCAATATTTTTTTCGCTGAACTGTTCCAAGTAAAGTTTATCGCCCGCCGGAATATTCATTGCATAATTAGAATAATACTGTGGATCATTTTTGTATGTAATGCCACCCACATCAAGCACTGCCAATCCAAGTTTTAATTTATATCCGTTTTGCGCGTCAATGCTATTATACCCGTTTGGCCTAAACTCATAAATAAGACCAAGGTCTCCGCCAATACCTGAACCTGTTGATCGCAGCAGCTCATTAAATTTTAAATTTTCAAAATCCACAGCCGAAGAAGTGGCAATGGAGCCCGTAGCATCTGTAACATAGGTTCCGCTACCATCTCTGTCAAGCGTAGCTCTCAGGCTATTGATGTTTACATAAGCGCTACCGGTTCCTCTTAAATATTTGAGTGTGAGGCCTAATTTAAATGTATGTGCAGGATCGCCGGAAAAAACCCGAGCATACGAGGCACCTATTTCAGTCCACGCGTTAATCCTGGTTCCCTGGTTGTTGGAGGAAGAAATGGAATAGGGAAAGGTACTAAAACTTACCTGTTGCCTGATGGAATTGATCAGGCGGCTGTCATAATCAAGCACATTTACCACAGCACGCACACGGGTTGTAATAGCCACAGCGCTTTTTTCATCAAGCTGCATCATAGCAGAAGGGCCTAAAAAATCAACATTTGCCAGGGCATTAAGGCGGTTATTACCTGTACTTGTATATAACAGGCTGTCAGCGTTTTTGATGATAGAGCCTATTCCTTTTAAAGCAAACTTATTATTGTTATTGCCCACACCGGCATTTATACTAAAAACGTTCACATCCCACTTAAACCGGTTGCCAGCAATGTATGCTGGATTAAAAAACACCCCGTTTACACCCATGCGGTCGCTGCTTCGGTAACCTGCGTATTGCTGCTGAGCGTTTGATTGCATTGTGGCTACCATTAAAAGTGTGAATAGGAATAGATAGGCTTTTTTCATAACTGTGATTTAGATTTCAATTTATAATAAAGATGGGCTGGCTAAATAAAACTACATTTATCGTCTGTTAACGGATGCACTAACTTTACAATATCAGCTTGATTTTTAAAAGTTATCAACAATTGTTAATTGTTTTATAAAATAACAAAATATACTTATTTTCGTTTATATTTTACTGAGATTAATCTTAGTAATTTATCATTCTTTTAGTATAACATAAAACAAAATGCGTATGATATTCTATACTTGCTTTTTGTATTAACAAGGAACGTAAACCAGATGAAAGTTATTGCCCGTAACTGTCGTCTATACTCTAAACTACTTTTAACCCTTTAAGCATTTTAAACTAAACATTTTTATTACAAAAAGTCTTTTTAAACCCTAAACCAACTTTTCTATTAAAGAAAAGCTTTTTCAGATTTCGACCTCTCGTTTTTCTTTTTAGAAAAGCCTAACATTTTAAACCCCTTTTAAACCATGCAAAAGAATGTTATTAGCCTTCTTTTGGCCGGCGTTGTAGGCCTTAGCGTATACAGTTGTCAAAAATCCTCTGACATTGTAACTGCTCCAGATTCTAAAACTTTAAGCCCTTCTACTATTGTACAGAATGGTAATTCTGAAATACTGGTAGTTTTTAAAGAAGGTACTCAAAACAGCAGAAGATCAGGCATCATTTCCAGAACAGGCGCCCGAATGAAAAGGTCTGTTAGAACCAATGCAATCAGGCCAGGTGGCAAAACAGATGAAATTCACGTATTAGAAGTTTCCATGCCCATTCAACAAGCCATTACAGAGCTACAAAACAATCCGGAAGTTGCAATTGTGGAGCAAAACCAAATTTATAAGCCCACGCAACTAAACGATACTTATTTTTTAAGCGGCTCCATGTGGAATATGTCACAAATTAACGAATTTGGAACCCAGGCGGCCACACTGTGGGAAGCAGGGCAAACGGGTTCTAATAATATATATGTAGGCGTTATTGACCAGGGAATTGACATTAACCATGAAGATCTTAAAGATAATATAGGAGTAAACCCATTTGAAATTCCTAATAACGGAATTGATGATGACCGTAATGGCTATGTGGATGATATACATGGTTGGGATTTTGCAAATAATGATAATACGGTATATGATGCAGGCGGCGATGTTCATGGAACTGCGGTAGCCGGTATCATTGGCGCCAAAGGAGGCAACGGTATTGGCGTGGCAGGCGTGAGCTGGAATGTAAAAATTATTAGCGCTAAATTTATGGGGCCAGCTGGAGGCTATACCACAGATGCTGTAAGAGCTATTGATTACTTTATTGCCTTAAAGAAAAAGGGTGTTAATATTGTTGCTCTTAATAATTCGTGGTCCGGAAGCTATTCTACTATTCTGGAAGCTGCTATCAAAAGAGCCAATGAAGCTAATATTTTATTTGTAGCTGCCGCGGGCAATTCTGCTTCAAATAATGACGTAACGCCTATGTATCCTGCCAATTTTGCCGTACCAAATGTCATCTCTGTTGCATCAATTAATAGCGCGGGAGCCTTATCTTATTTTTCTAATTATGGAAGCAACAAAGTACTTGTTGCCGCCCCGGGAGAGGGCCTTGTAACAACAACGCCGGGAAATAATTATAGAAATGCTTCCGGTACTTCGTTTGCAGCACCACACGTAACCGGTGCTATTGCATTATATGCGGCACACTATCAAACTACCTCAAAGATAGATACGCGTAATTCTGGGCCGAGTAAAAAGAAGGATACCGGTTTAATTGCAGCACAAATTAAAAACGCAATCCTAAGCGCCGGCGTACACACAAATGCACTTGCCGGTAAAGTCTATTTTAACAAAAGACTTAATGTTAATAATTTTAAATATGTTGCCGGCAATTACTGGTAAAACTTAAAACGACATTACCCACTCCGCAACCCTCTAAGCAAAATGCATCTATGTATTAATGACCCGCCAAAAGGCGGGTCATTTAATTTTCATTATTCTTTCAAATCACTCAGCATTCTGTTTTCCAAAATGTTAAGGGTGGCATCGCGCACTTCTACCATTACATCATGCAGGGCGCAGTTTTTTTCATCGCAATTAGTACACCTGTCGTAAAAATACAGGCTTACGCAGGGCAGCATGGCAATGGGTCCGTTCACCAGCCTTATAACATTAGCCAGCTTTACAGTTGTAGGGTGTTGCCTGAAAAAATAACCCCCGCCCTTTCCTTTCTTGCTATCCAGAATATTGGCTTTTTTTAGTTGCAGCAATATATTTTCTAAAAATTTGATCGGGATTTTTTTTGCGGCAGCAATTTCCGAGATGAGTACAGGGCGTTCATCGCTTTTTGAGGCAATATAAGACAGCGCTTTTATGGCATATTGAGATTTTTTTGATAGCATAAGCGTTTATGATAACGCTACGAATTTAATGATCTTTTAGGAGCTCTATGCTTTTCATTACTCACAACGTTTTGCAGCGTCCACTCCAGATGGCTTTCAAATTTAAATTTTCTTACAGGGCAATTTTCTTTGCTGCATATAGGGCATTGAAACTCACGGCAACCATCGGCATGAATAAATAATTCCATGCTTTCGCCAAATTCATCTCTGCTCAACTTAGCAAGAGCGTCTATTTCATCATGCGCCTCGTTAACATTTAAGTACCAGGGCACGGTAAGGTGGCAATCTACATGCAATACGCTACCATATTTGATAACACGCAGGTTGTGAAGATCTACCCAGTTCTCCCTGCGGTTACTGCTGAGTTTACTGATCATTTGCTGCAGTATGTTCTCATCAGCCTCATCCATAATACCCGCTACAGATTGCCTTAAAATAGTGTATGATGTATAGATAATAAAAAAAGATAAAATAATGGCCACAGCCGAATCAATCCACATCAGCCGGGTAAAATAAAGCAATGCCAAACCTAGTACGACTCCTAATGTAGAGTAAGTATCTGTCTGCAAATGTTTGCCGCTTGCCTGCAAAGCAATGGAATTGTTCTTTCTGCCTTTTATGATACAAAATGTACCGAGAGTATAGTTGAGTACTGCTGTTACGGCAATTAAAATTACACCTAGGTCTATCCTTTCAATAGCTACTGGGTTTACCAGTTGTATAATAGCTTTATACAAAATGGCTACACCGGCAATACCTATCAGTGTGCCCTCAATTGCTGCTGATAAAAACTCTGCTTTTCCATGACCGTAAGGGTGATTTATATCTCTTGGGCGGGCCGCCACATACAGGCTGTAGAGCCCTATCAGGCTGGCCACCACGTTTACAATACTTTCCAGTGCATCAGACAATATCGCAACCGAAGCAGTATAAGCATATGCCGTAAATTTAATAGCCAGCAACAGCACAGATACCGCGGCCACCCATTTTTGTATGTACAGATTTTGCTGAGGCGCAGACATTGAATGATGCTATTAGTAAAAGCACATTATACAGAAACTTAAATGCTATTCTCTTTTGTAAAAGCAATGATCTCGTCTATATATGCAAAAGCCATTGCCACAACCGTATCGGCGGCGCCATAATACACAGCCACTTTTTGATCATCGTTTAATGCGGCACATGGAAAAATAACGTTAGCTACATCACCTGCAAGTTCGTAAGGAGCGGCTGGCGCCAGCAGGTAAGGCTTTGTTCTGTATAGCACTTTTGACGGATCTTTTTCATCGAGAATGGCAGCGCCCATTGAGTATCTGAAACCGTTACAAGTAGTAATCACGCCGTGGTAAAACATCAGCCATCCCTCACTGGTTAAAAAAGGCACGGAACCTGCCCCAATTTTTGTGCACTGCCAGGCGCTATCGCCAAAAGGCGCTACTTTCATTACACAGCGATGTTCGCCCCAATATTTCATATCCGGACTGTAACTGATGTAAATATCGCCAAATGGGGTGTGGCCGTTATCGCTTGGCCTGCTCAGCATGGCGTATTTACCGCCAAACTTTTGCGGAAACAAAACCCCGTTTCTGTTAAATGGCAAAAATGCATTTTCGCATTGAAAAAATTCTTTAAAATCGTATGTATAAGCAATGCCGATAGTTGGACCATGATAACCATTGCACCAGGTTACCCAGTACCGGTCTTCTATCCAAACTACGCGTGGGTCATATTTGTATTCCGATTCGATCATTTCAGTATTGCCGGGCTGCATTACTATAGGCTCATGATGAATGTCCCAATTAAAACCATCTTTACTAAATCCTGCAAAAATGTTCATTTGCACAGCTTTATTATCACATCGAAAAACACCTGCAAAACCATCGCCAAAGCGCACAACTGCGCTGTTGAAAATACTGTTGGAAGTGGGAATATGATACCGGCCTATCACGGGATTATTTGTGTAGCGCCACATCACGTCGCTGCTGCCCTCAGGCCTGTCCTGCCAGGGAATTTGTACATTGTTCATAGTTGTAAATTGTATACTACAAATGTAAGCGATACGGTTTTTAAAATCAGTTAAACAAAAAAGCGGCCTTTGTGAATCAGCCGCTTTTAATTGTTATATTCTTTCAATTATTCAATCCTGTTGTTTTTGATATCTTCCACCACTGCCGGGTCAAGCAACGTAGAGATATCACCAAAATTGTTGAAATCGCCTTCTGCAATTTTTCTTAAAATACGCCGCATAATTTTACCGCTTCGTGTTTTAGGCAGGCCTGCTACAAACTGTATTTTATCAAGCTTAGCTATCGGCCCAATTTGTTCTGTGATAATTTGGTTGATCTCTTTGCGTACATTTGCTTTATCGCGGCTTTCACCGGTTTCTTTTAAAATAACAAACCCGTATAAAGCGTTTCCTTTAATATCGTGGGGGTAGCCAACAATGGCGCTTTCTGCCACGGCGGGATGTTCGTTGATGCTGTCCTCAATTGGGGCAGTTCCCAGGTTGTGGCCCGAAACAATAATCACATCGTCTACTCGGCCCGTAATACGATAGTATCCTACTTCATCCCGCAGAGCGCCATCTCCCGTAAAATATTTGCCCGGGAATGCCGTGAAATAAGTGTTCTTATATCGCTCATGGTCACCCCAAATGGTGCGCGCAATGCCGGGCCAGGGAAACCTGATACAAAGGTTGCCATCAACTTGGTTCCCTGTAATTTCGTTGCGCTTTTCGTCCATCAGCACCGGTTGCACACCCGGCATGGGTAGTGTAGCATAAGTGGGTTTTGTAGGAGTAACAAAAGGCAAAGGCGATATCATGATACCGCCGGTTTCAGTTTGCCACCAAGTATCTACAATGGGGCATTTCTTTTTTCCTACATGGTCGTTGTACCAATGCCAGGCTTCATCATTAATGGGTTCACCAACCGAGCCAATTACACGCAAGGAAGAAAGATCGTTTTTCTCTACCCAGGCGCTGCTTTCTTTTGCCAAAGAACGAATAGCAGTGGGCGCGGTATAAAACTGTGTAACCTTATGTTTTTGCACTACTTGCCAAAACCTGTCTGGTTCGGGATAAGTAGGAATGCCTTCAAAAATAACTGTGGTTGCACCGTTTGCAAGGGGTCCGTATAAGATGTAAGAATGGCCGGTGATCCAGCCAATATCTGCCGTACACCAGTAAATATCATTTTCTTTATAATTAAATACATTTTTAAAAGTATAGGCCGTGTACACCATATAGCCTGCGCATGTGTGCAGCATTCCTTTTGGCTTACCGGTGGAACCCGAAGTATAAAGAATGAATAACGGGTCTTCCGCATCCATGATGGTGGGGATGTTATCAATAGGCGCCGCATCTACAAGGGGTTGCAACCACTCGTCGCGGCCTTCTTTCATTTTTACTTCATTATTAGTGCGCTTTACCACCAATACTTTTTCAACCGTTGCTGATTTGGTGAGCGCTTCATCTACAATACCTTTCAGATCAAGCACCTTTGTGCCACGGTAGCTGCCGTCTGAGGTGATGACCAACTTACTTCCGCTATCGCTAATACGTGTAGCCAGCGCGTTGGAAGAAAAACCTGCAAATACCACCGAATGCACAGCACCTACCCTTGCACATGCCAGCATTGCAACAGGCAACTCGGGAATCATTGGCAGGTAAATGGTTACCCTGTCTCCTTTTTGCACACCTTTTTCACGCAGAACATTAGACATTTTGCCCACGCGATCGTACAACTCCTGGTATGTTATATTTTGTGCTTCTTCGTTGGGATCGTTCGGCTCCCAAATAATGGCTGTTTTATTAGCCCGTTGTGCCAGGTGCCTGTCAATACAGTTTTTAGTGATGTTTAGCTTTGCATTTAAAAACCATTCAATTTTAGCTTCATGCATATTATAGTTCACCACTTTTTCCCAGCGCTGATACCATACAAAATTCTCATCGGCTATTTTATCCCAAAACTTTTTGGGGTTTTTAATTGATTTTTTGTACTGTTTAAAATAATCCGGCAAGGTTTCAATCACGTAATTCTTCATTCTTAAATTATATTTTGTTGATGATTACAAATTATTGGGGTCTGTCTTCGTTTATTTAAACATGGCAAACCAGCGCTTTAAAAGTATATAAAACAATTTATTGCTAATTAAAAATACCCGGACTTTCTTATATACCTGCCATGTATTATCGTCTTATCATGAAGCCAATGTTCAATAACGATAAACGCGTTATTCAAGAAATATAATCGGGGCTTAGTTTTTATCCCTGCCGTACTCGCCGGTTAATGCATAATACCCAAACACAGCCAGGCCCCCCACAATGATGGGTGTTAGCACAAAAAGAATAATGATGCCAAAAACAACATCTTCCTGGTGGCCGCCAAGTTTTGGTATTCCAAATACGAATATGCAGAAATAAGCCGCAGCAGCAGCCATTAACAGCCATACAATTCCTAATAATTTTTTTATTTGGTTCATGTTTATTTTTTGGTAAACCAATGAGGATTTAAAAATAAGCTATTTTGTATTTTTAGAAAAATGATTTGCTTAAGTGACTTTACTATCGAACCCTTCTTCCTTTCCATTCATATTTACCAAAGCTGCCTAAAAATCCCGAAATGATAATATAGGCTATGTGTAATGGCTGAAAAAAGAAAAACCATTTTAAAATTTTTTGCCTATTGAAAAAACGGCTCACACCCACCATAAAAGGCAGTTCAACCAACGTTTTTGCAATCCATAATAAAAGCAATGTATAAAAATATTTAATACTGAACAATGAAGCTGCTAGCAGCACAAAAAATGATACATTTAAAAGATACACCAGCAGCAGTACCCAAAAAATCCTTTTATCATCGTAATACTTTGCTTTGCTGGCCCAGCGTATACGCTGATTAAAAAAATCTTTCCACAAAGGCGCCGCAAGCGTGTTCACAATGGCATCTGTGCTTTTTAAATAGGCAACTTTATGAGGATACCGCTTCCAAATTTTATGCATCAGAAGCATATCATCACCACTGGCAATAGCATCAATGCCTTTAAAACCATTCACTTCATAAAATACCTCTTTTTTGTAAGCCAAGTTGGCACCGTTGCACATATTATGAACGTTTTTGTAAACTGATGCGCCCGTAATACCCTGCATGCTCATGAAATCCAGCGACTGAAAAATAAACAGAGATTTGTTCTCTTTACCTTCTGCCGATACGCCTGGCATAAGCCTTACCGGCGCTGCAATAAATACCGGATCTTTATCAGCAATAAAACCTGCAAAAGCTGATAGCCAACCCGGATGCACCACACAATCCGCATCCGTGCAAATGATCCATTCATATTTTGCGGCGGCAATGCCGTTTTCAATGGCTTTCTTTTTATAAGAATTCATCATTTGACCCGTCATGCGTATCAACTGAAAATGATCGCCTTCGTTGATTGCGCTTTTACTGACCTCAGCAGTTGCATCGTCTGAATGGTCGTCTACAACAATCACTTCAAACCATTCTTTCGGATAAGATTGTTGCTGTAAAGATGTGAGCAGCGCCCCAATGTTCTTTTCTTCATTACGTGCCGGAATGATGACAGAAAACCTGACGGCAGTTTGTAAACGATGTGACAGTTTATATACAGGCAGGCTTCGCCAGCCCCGATGATAAAAAATAATCAGTGCAGTATAAAATAAAAACAATATGGCGGTAATAATCAGCAAAACCATGTTGCGCAAAACTAACTTTCTTTTATTCAAATAATTGTAAGCGAATCAACTGCCTGTTGATTACACTCAATTTATTTTACAGTAAGCGGTTTTTAAATAAAATCCGGTTACTTTAGTTTAAGCAATTGTTTACCCGGCCATGTGCTCATAATGATGTGGCCATTTATTATATCAACAAAAATCACTACAATGGTTCAAGCAACAATCAAAGGAGCCGAATGGCTGATAAAAGAATCGCAACCGGAAGAAACTTTTATTCCCGAACAGTTTGACGATGAGCAACGGATGATACGCGATATGTGTAACCAATTTCTGGACAGTGAAGTGATGCCCATACTTGACCGTATAGACAACCTGGAAGAAGGCCTGATGAAAGGCCTGTTGCAAAAAACCGGTGAGCAGGGACTGCTGTCAACATCTTTCCCTGAAGAATATGGCGGCCTGGGAAAAGATTTTGTCACTTCCACTATTGTGAATGAATACCTGGGTGCCGGCCATTCTTACGCAGTGGCTGTTGCCGCGCATACGGGCATTGGCACATTGCCCATTTTATATTTTGGCACGCCGGAACAAAAACAAAAATACATTCCCAAACTGGTAAGTGGCGAGTGGGCCGGCGCTTATGGGCTTACAGAACCTAACGCTGGTAGTGATGCCCTGAGCGCTAAAACTACAGCCAGACTAAGTGAAGACGGAAAGCATTATTTATTGAATGGCCAAAAAGCCTGGATCACCAACGGTGGCTTTGCAGATGTGTACACCGTGTTTGCCAAAATTGACGGAGATAAATTTACAGCCTTTATTGTAGAGCGCGGCACAGAAGGCTTTTCACAAGGGCCTGAAGAAAAAAAGATGGGCATCAAAGGTTCGTCTACCGTGCAATTGTATTTTCAGGATGCGAAAGTACCCGTGGAAAATGTGCTGGGTGAAATTGGCAAGGGGCACCGCATTGCTTTTAATATTTTAAACATTGGCCGTTTAAAACTTTGTGCCGCGGCTTTGGGCGGCGCACGCAGATCAACCAATATTTCGATTGAATATGCTAAAACCCGCGAACAGTTTAAACAACCCATAGCCAATTTTGGCGCTATTAAACATAAACTGGCCGAAATGGCCATTGGTATTTTTGCATGCGAATCAGCGTTGTACAGAACTGCAGCCTGGGTGGGCGCCAAAGAGCAGGAACTGCTTGCGGAAGGCAAACCTTTTAACGAGGCCTTACTGGGCGCAGCAGAAGAATATGCCATTGAGTGTGCCATTTTAAAAGTATTTGGAAGCGAACTGCTTGACTTTGCGGTAGATGAAGGCGTGCAAATTCATGGCGGCAATGGGTACAGTGCAGAGTACAACATCAGCCGTGCATACCGTGATAGCCGCATCAACCGTATTTATGAAGGAACCAACGAAATAAACCGCTTGCTGACTTTGGATATGACACTGAAGCGTGCCATGCAGGGCCGCCTGAACCTGATGGGGCCGGCTATGGAAGTGCAAAAAGAACTGATGAGCATTCCGGAGTTTGGGGCAGAAGACGATGCTGCTTTTGCATCAGAAAAAAAACTGATTGCAGGTTTAAAAAAGGCCATCCTCATGGTTTCCGGTGCAGCCGTACAAAAATTTATGATGAACATTGAGCAGGAGCAGGAAGTACTGATGAATATTGCCGATATGGCTATCGGCTTATTTCATGCTGAGAGCGTTTTGCTGCGTACTATGAAAATTACCGCTATGCACGGCGAAGAAAGCGCCTCGCTCTACAATGATATGATGCGCACTTACCTTTATGATGCTGCAGATATGGTTCATAAAAGTGGGAAAGATGCTGTAAATGCTTTTGCCGAAGGCGATGAGCAACGCATGATTTTGATGGGCCTGCGCCGCTTTACAAAAGCTGAACCTTTTAATACAAAAGAAGCCAGGAGAAGGATTGCAAATAAATTGATTGACACAGGAAGTTATTCGTTTTAATGATAATTGGCGGCTGCAATCTTTCATTCTCCATCTTTTGTGGGGAAACCTTGTCTTTCGTTAAAATTCCATGCCTCCGGTAATTAATACAGATAAGATGTGGCGGAATCATTAACTTTGCTGGCAATTTTTAATAAGATGTCAGAAGTTTTAGCGCCTGCATTAACGGCAAAAGATTTTGCTACCGACCAGGAAGTTCGGTGGTGCCCGGGCTGTGGAGATTACTCCA
>JAFAFV010000248.1 GCA_023423285.1 Bacteroidota bacterium | reverse complement strand
ATTTCATTAAGACCGTACGATCTTTTAAAAGAAGGAAAAAATAATTTCCTGATGTGTATTTTATCACCATCAATTTCAATATAATTTGCCATATACAACACAAAGGCAAAACATGTCGTAAAAAAAGCAATTAAGATAAAGGTGCCCCAATACCATACGATAGTTGGCGAAGGCAACAGCGGAACAACAAACATGGCAACACTGAGGAGCAATACGAAATTATATAGTGAAAAAATATTGTATGCTTTGTATTTTTTATTGATTGAATAATTAGCAATAAAACCAACCTCTTTAGGGAATACCTGAATAGGCTGCAATTGATCCCTGTTAGCAATAATATAAGAGCTGAATGCCGCAAAGTTTTTGTAATAGGAATTATAGATGACCTGTCGTTTCAACTTTGTGTCAACTAAGACCGTTTGATTTTCATTAAGCCCCATTAAAAACCCAATCTCCGAAAAACGGATCTCTTTGATCTCACTCCATTTCCATTCTTTTTTACCAAACAAAATACCATCGTCATTCACTTCAACGCGCCGAACAGCAGAAACGATCTTAAAGAATATATAAAGGAAAAGTAAAAAGTACGCAGAAGAAAAAATGTACATAAAAACTACTTTATCATTATGGATTGCTTTTGTGTGCAGGTTAAGCAACAAAAAAGCGTAAAGCATTAGAGGTAATGTGATAGCAATCAGATGGCTGTAATATTTGAAATTGCGTTTGAGCAATATCATGGGATCATGTTTTAAAAATCAAATTTATGGCTTTACAAGATTAATTTGCAGTTACTACTCAGGTCTTACCGGGTTAAAAAAAACAATTTTATCATTTTACAGTTATTACTTTGCATTCATTAATTTATACTCATGTACACATACCAATCCAGCAAAGCATTATTTGAAAGAGCGCAGCAAAGCATTCCAGGTGGCGTTAACTCGCCGGTGCGGGCATTTAAAAGTGTGGGCGGCACGCCAGTGTTTATAAAAAAAGCCAGTGGCGCTTACCTGTATGATGCAGATGATAATAGATACATTGACTATATCGCATCCTGGGGGCCAATGATTCTGGGCCATGCATACGAGCCCGTAATCACCGCCATACGAGAGGCCGTGGCAAATTCAACATCCTTTGGCGCGCCTACCGAACTTGAGATTGAAATGGCTGAATTGATCAAATCAATGTGCCCCAATGTAGATTTGATTCGCATGGTGAACAGCGGCACCGAAGCTTGCATGAGCGCTCTGCGCGTGGCACGTGGCTATACCGGCAGAAACAAATTCATAAAATTTGAAGGCTGTTATCACGGTCATGCCGATCCTTTTCTGGTAAAAGCCGGAAGCGGCGTGGCAACTTTTAATATTCAAACGGTGCCCGGCGTTACGGCGGGCGCTGCTAACGATACGCTCACATGCGCTTACAATGATCTTGAAGGAGTGCAGCAACTGGTTACAGAAAACAAAGGAGAAATAGCAGCGATAATTGTGGAGCCAGTTGCCGGAAACATGGGCTGCGTATTACCAAAAAATGGCTTTCTGCAGGGACTGCGCAACATTTGTAATGAAAATGGAATTGTGCTCATTTTTGATGAAGTGATGACGGGTTTTCGACTGGCTTTAGGTGGCGCGCAGGAAAAATTTGATGTGGATGCAGACCTGGTAACTTACGGAAAAGTAATTGGCGCAGGAATGCCGGTGGGCGCTTTTGGCGGAAAAAAAGAAATAATGCAAACTTTGGCGCCACTTGGTAATGTATACCAGGCAGGCACCTTAAGTGGCAACCCGATCGCGATGACGGCAGGCTATACTTTGCTGAAAGAATTACAAAACAACCCTTCTTTACTCACCGAGCTGGACGCCAAAACAGGTTACCTGAGAGATGGGCTAGACAAAATATTGCGGCAGTGGGGCAAGCCTTATCAGCTCAATCATTATGGCAGCATGCTCAGCATTTTCTTCAGCAAACAGCCGGTAAATAATTTTGAAGATGCCGCTACTTCCGATATCAACCTATTTAAAAAATTCTTCCATGCCATGCTCAAGCGCGGCATTTACTTACCGCCATCGGCCTTTGAAAGCTGGTTTTTAAACAATGCCTTAACCACCGAAGACCTGGATGCCACGGTAAAAGCTGTGAAAGAGAGTTTGGAGGAAGTGGGGTAATTTCTATATCTTCCATTTCTAAACATGCATTATGAAAAAATTATTATCAGCCATTACCCTGTTTTTATTACTACAGCCGGTATTAGCACAATCATTAAAACAATATGATGTAGTAATTTATGGCGCCACTTCTGCCGGGATTGCTTCAGCGATTGAACTTTCACGCTCTGGCAAATCGGTAGTTATTCTTAACCCTGATGATCATGTAGGGGGCTTAACTACAGGCGGGCTGGGCTATACAGATATTGGGAATAAAAAAGTGATCGGCGGCATCTCCCGCGAATTTTACCAGCGCATAAAAAAATATTATGAAGATGAGGCTAATTGGAAGTTTGAAAAAATGAGCAGCTTTCGGGCTTCAGAACAATCATCCCAAACAAAAGAAGGGCAGGATGCCATGTGGATATTTGAACCTGGCGCAGCAACCGCAGTATTTAATACGCTTATCAAAGAACATCAAATCACAATTCTCAATAATGAAGCCCTGGACCTGAAAAAAGGAGTGAAGAAAAAAAATGGCCGAATACAATACTTACGCACAGTAACAGGAAAGCAATTCAGTGCCAAAATGTTTATTGATGCCACTTACGAAGGTGACCTAATGGCTGTCGCTAAAGTGAGCTATACTTATGGCAGAGAAGCTGGCAGCGAATACAATGAAACATTGAATGGGGTACAAACTAAAATGGCCACTAAACACCAGTTTCCGGATGGGATAGATCCCTATGTAATACCGGGGGATAAAAGAAGCGGCTTATTGCCCAATGTAAATGCCACAGTAGCAGCGGAGCTTAGCACTGATAAAAGAATACAGGCTTATTGCTATCGCATGTGTCTTACCAATGCTCCCGGGAACAGGGTGGCAATCACGAAGCCAGCTAATTATAATGAACAGGAATATGAATTATTGTTTCGGTATATAGATCTTGTAGGCCCGGAAAAGGCAAACGCTCTTTTTAAATTTTCCAGGATGCCAAACAAAAAGACGGACTCGAACAATAATGGCCCGTTTTCGTTGGATTATATCGGTAAAAACTATGCATATCCTGAAGGCAATTATGAGCAGCGAAAGAAAATAATAAAAGAACATTTTGACTACCAGACGGGGCTTTTGTGGACATTACAAAACCATCCACGCGTACCAGAAAGTGTAAGAATGTTCTACAGCAAATGGGGGCTGCCAAAAGATGAGTTTACCGCGAATGGTAATTGGACTCCGCAATTGTACGTGCGGGAAGCAAGAAGAATGGTGAGCGATTATGTTATGACTGAACATCATTGTATGCAAAAAGGCGTATCAGCAGAACAGCCGATTGGCATGGGCGCATACACCATGGACTCACATCACGTGCAAAGGCATGTGGACGGGAATGGCTTCGTTAAAAATGAAGGAGATGTGCAGGTAGGAGGTTTCAATCCATACCCGATAGACTATCGTTCTATCATACCCAAAAGAAAAGAATGCACCAACCTGCTGGTACCCGTTTGCCTTTCTTCTACCCATATGGCATTTGGCTCTATACGTATGGAACCTGTCTTTATGATCCTGGGCCAGTCTGCCGCGGTTGCAGCATCAATGGCTATTGATGCCAACTTAAACGTACAGGACCTGGATTATAGCAACCTAAGAGCGGCATTGCTAAAAAGAAATACGATACTTGAGTACAAGTAATCATTAAAACAATAAGTATCACTAATTGCAATTTTTGGTCTATGATTTATATATCTAATCTTATTTTTACTGCATAATCAAAACTACGTTATATGACACAGATCTTCACACTGGAAGGCTCGCAGCAGGTTATAGAAAGAATTAACAAACTTACACCGCAATCGCAGCCGCAATGGGGTGAGATGACCGTGTCGCAAATGCTGGCTCATTGTAACGTTACTTATGAGTTGGTTTATACCGACAAGCATCCAAAACCCAAAAACCCTTTTATGAGGTGGGTGCTGCGCTCGTTTGTTAAAAACACTGTAGTGAGCGAAACTCCCTATAAAAAAAACATGCGCACCGCACCGCATTTTTTAATGTCGTCTGCCAAAGATTTTGAAAAGGAAAAAGAAAGGCTGATCGGATTTATCAGACAAACACAGGAACTGGGCGCTGATTATTTTGATGGCAAAGAATCGCATTCATTTGGACCACTTAACAAAACAGAATGGAACAACATGTTTGCCAAGCACCTGGATCATCATCTAACACAGTTTGGCGTGTAAAATCATTGCAAATGATACGCATAATCATCCTTCTTCTGGTTGCAGGCCTGTGGTCATGTAGCAGCATAAAAAACACTACGCAAACATTTAAATATAATACACAGCTTGCCAAAAAACTAGGCGCCGATGATTATGGCATGCGCATGTACCAATTGGTAATTTTAAAAACCGGCACAGTTACTATTAAAAACAAAGACACTGTGAACGTGCTTTTTCGTGGGCACATGGACAATATTGGCCGCTTGGCCGATGCGGGTACTTTAGTCATTGCAGGGCCTTTTGGGAAAAACGCTGAGCACTACCGCGGTCTTTTTATTTTTAAAACAAAGGATGAGGCTGAAACGAAAGCATTACTGCAAACAGATCCCGCCATAAAGGCCGGTTTGCTTGATGCAGCAATTTATCCCTGGTATGGATCGGCAGCGTTGGAAATGTACTTGCCCTATCATAAACAAATTGAAAAGAACAAACCTTAATCGTTAAGCTACTCCAATTTCTTTAGCCTTCTTCATAATAAATGCATGAGCAGCTTCATAGTTATTTGCTACTTCGCCATCCAATATGGCATCTTTTAAAGCATCTTTCAGCAGGCCCACTTCACGCGAAGGTTTTAAG
>JAFAFV010000246.1 GCA_023423285.1 Bacteroidota bacterium | reverse complement strand
TTCCGCCATAATGTTTTTTTACAAATACTTCCATGGCATGGTAAAACATTTTTACATATCGTGGGCTGCCTTTTACTGAACTTTCTCCTTTAAAATGTATGATAGAAGTAGTGGCCAGGTAAAGATTTTTGTATCCTGCTTTCTGAATGCGGTAGCTAAGGTCAATGTCTTCTCCGTACATAAAAAAGTCCTCATCAAACCCGCCGGTTTTATTTAGGACGGTTTTTCTGATCATCATGAAAGCGCCGCAAAGCACATCAACCTCATGGTTTCGGTGTTCGCTCAAATGCCCCAGGTGGTAATTTGAAAAAACTTTAGAAGTGGGAAACAGTGCTGAAATTCCAGTCAATTGGTACAAAGCTGCCGCCGCAGAAGGGAATGCTCTTTTGGATTCTTTCAAAAACCGCCCCGAGCCAGAGATCATTCTAACGCCAATGGCACCTGTTTTTTCATCTTTTTCAAATGCTGTTAGGCATTGTTGCAAGGTGTCTTCCTGTAAAAGTGTATCCGGGTTCAGCAATAAGACAAAATCACCTTTTGCAAGACGTATGCAAAGGTTGTTGGCTTTGCCAAAACCCAAGTTTTCACTGTTTTTAATAAACCGCACACCGGGAAAAAGCGGATTCAGATAGGACATACTGCCGTCAGAAGAGCAGTTGTCAATTACCAGTACTTCTGCCTCTATATTTTGAACAGCTTTTTGTACAGAGCAAAGGCAATGCTCCAAAAAATATTTTACGTTGTAATTCACTATGATCACGGAAAGTTTCATTGCAGTGTATAAGGATGATGCTATGTAGCAAATTTAGCTGAATGCTTAAACAATAAGGAAAATAGGGCCGCATGGCAACATCACTTTTATTTACGACCGTGAACGCGTATTTTTACAGCCATCATGAATGTTGAAAACGGATGGGAAATAGTGGTAGGACTTGAGGTTCACGCCCAGTTGCTCACGCAAAGCAAACTGTTTTGCGGCGATCCTGTTGCTTTTGGAGCATCGCCTAATACCCATGTAAGCCCTGTAACCCTGGCGCACCCGGGCTCATTGCCAAAAATGAACCGGCAGGCAATTAGCCATGCCATCAAAATGGGGCTTGCCTGCCATTGCGAAATTGTGCAGAAAAATTACTTCGCGCGCAAAAACTATTTCTACCCCGATTTGCCGAAAGGCTACCAGATATCTCAGCACACAACGCCCATTTGCAAAAATGGTTTTATTACCATAAAAACGGCTGGCAAAGAAAAAAACATCCGGCTCAACCGCATTCACTTAGAAGAAGACGCTGGCAAAAGCATGCACGATGTGGATGAGCAAAACACGGCCGTGGATTATAACCGCGCCGGCACGCCCCTTATTGAAATTGTAACCGAGCCCGATATACGCAGCAGTGATGAAGCGTTTGCCTACCTTACCGAGCTTCGTAAATTGGTTAGGTATTTACAGGTGTGCGATGGCAATATGGAAGAAGGCAGCATGCGTTGCGATGCCAATATTTCGGTAAGAAAAAAAGGCGATAACCAACTAGGTACCCGGGTAGAAGTGAAAAACCTCAACTCCATCCGCAATGTAAAACGCGCGATTGATTTTGAGGCGCATCGCCTGATAAAAAAACTGCAGAGTGGTGAAACCATACGACAGCAAACCCGCAGTTTTGACGCGGCCAATGCTACCACCTTTGCCATACGGGATAAAGAAGACGCTGAGGATTATCGTTATTTTCCCGATCCTGACCTGACGCCATTTGATCTGAAAGATGATTTTGTGGCAGATATAAAAGCATCGTTACCAGAATTGCCGGCACAAAGAGTTGAGCGATACACATCACAATATCAACTATCTGCTTATGATGCCGAAGTGCTGACTGGAGAAAAAGAAATGGCAGATTATTTTGAGCAGGTTATCCGTTTCCATCCAAATTATAAAGCAGCTGCCAACTGGTTGCTGGGCCCTATAAAAAGCTGGATGAACGAAAATGGCAAAAGCATTGAAGCGTTGCCGTTGCTGCCCGAAAAAACAGCTTCGCTCATACAATGCGTAGACGATGGCAGGCTGAGCTTTTCCGTAGCATCATCCAAACTGTTTGGCCTTTTGTTGCAACACCCTGATGAAGAAACCCTGACGCTGGCAGAAAAACACAACCTTTTACAACAATCAGATACTGCGGCACTTGAGCCGGTAATTGATGAAGTGCTGCAACAAATGGAAAGCAAGGTTGTTGCTTACAAAAAGGGTAAAAAAGGATTGCTCTCCCTATTTGTGGGTGAAGTGATGAGGCGCACCAAAGGAAAAGCCGATCCTAAAAAAACAAACGAAATTCTTTTACAAAAACTTAATTAAACTATGGCCGACGTATGTCACGCGTCAAAACAATTATTATGAAACAAATATTATTTACAGCACTGATAGCCACTTTGTTTTTTGCCTGCAAAAATGAAAGCGATAAAACATTTACAGTCTCCGGCAAAATACACAATGCCGCCGGTAAGATGGTGTATCTGGAAGAAATTTCAATCGGTACTATGAGGCCCGTAACCCTCGATACAGCAGAACTGGGAACTGATGGCAGCTTTTCTTTAAATGCACCAATGGGCGAAGCGGCGATCTATAACATCAGGGTTGACCAGAATGAATACCCTGCGGCATCGGTGATCAACGATAACCCGGAGATAGAACTTGATATAACCATGAGTAAGGATAACAATGTCTTCCCCGAAAAATATGAAGTGAAGGGTTCTCCCTCAAGCCAGGCCATGAAGGATTTTATGAAGAACTTCAACGATAGGCTTAAAAATATTTATGACTTATCAATGGAAGCAGACAGCCTTAGAAATGTGGTTGCTCCAGACAGTCTTATCAATGTGAAAAGCCAGCAGGCGGCAAAAATATCAGCCGAATTAAAAGAATACACGCTAACAGAGGTTAAAAAAGCTAAAAATGCAGCTTTAACGATGTTCCAGCTTGGGTACTATCAGTCATCTGCTAACAATCCCAACACCGGCCTGCAGCCAATTGATAATACAGAAGTAATCGCCATTGTGAACAATACCGTTAAAAACAATCCTAACCACATAAGCCTGGCCGGCCTGAAAAAAACACTGGACGCGCAGTCTAATGCAAATAATGGAACTTCAGGATGGGTGGGCAGGCAGGCGCCTGATTTTACGCTGCCAGATGTAAACGGACAACCCATATCATTAAATTCTTTTAAAGGAAGATATGTACTGGTAGATTTTTGGGCAAGCTGGTGCAAGCCCTGCCGCCTGGAAAATCCTAACCTTGTGGCAGCCTACAATAAATATAAAGACAAGAATTTTACCATATTTGGCGTATCGCTCGATGAAAACAGAGAATCGTGGCTACAGGCTATTCAGGCAGACCAGTTGGCATGGGCACATGTAAGCGATTTAAAACAATGGGAATCCATGGTCATTCCTCTTTATGGGTTTGATGGCATTCCTTATAATGTATTGTTAGATCCACAGGGAAATGTAATTGCTGAAGGGCTGCGCGGCGCAGACCTGGATGCTAAACTGGCGCAGGTAATCAAGTAAATAGTAATGATTGTAATCGACGATAAAATTCTTAGCGACGACATCATTTCCGAGCAGTTTGTGTGCGACCTGGCTAAATGCAAAGGTGCCTGCTGCGAAGAAGGCGATGCCGGCGCTCCGCTGGGCGATGAAGAACTGGCCCTGGTGGATAAGCATTATGAAACCATCAAGCCTTACCTTACGCCGGATGCCATTGCCCAGATAGAAAAAAAAGGCAAATACGAATTTAATGATGAGTTTGGATGGGTGACACCAACCCTCCCCAGCGATAATGAAATTTGCGTGTATGCTTACCGCGAAAAAAACGGCCTGATCAAATGTGCATTTGAGCAGGCTTATAACGATGGAAAGATCAATTGGAAAAAACCCATCAGTTGCCATTTGTATCCCATTATTGCCTATAAAGGTAAACACGGCAGTTATGAACGCCTGAATTACGAACCCCGCGCCATTACCTGTAGCCCCGCGTGCAAGCTTGGTAAAAAATTAAAAGTACCTGTGTATAAATTTTTAAAGGAGCCGCTCACGCGCAAATATGGTGAAGAATTTTATGAAGCCCTTGAAGCGGTAGCACTGCACCGTGCTAATGAAAAATGATTATAACGGCCGAAGGGTACATTGTGTTTCATTACATTTGTAATACCTACAAATTCGTATCATGTCGCAATCGTCCTCAACATTTCATAAAAAAAGCGCCGTTATAGCACCTGATCGTGCTCATCGTAGTGTCATCAATTTTAATATTGGCAGGTACAATGCTGCTGTGCCCATGGGCAAAAAGCAGTTTACAGATGTTTTTCTGGCCCGCGAGCGTGCCAAAAACCTGAAATGGAAAGCAATTGAAACGCTTGATCTGATGCTCGAAAATTTTGAATCGGCTATTACAAAGCGTGGCGCTAAAGTAATATGGTGTAATGATGCTAACGAAGCCAACGAAGCCATTCTTAAAATTTGCAGGGAAAAAAACTGCAAAATGCTGGTAAAAAGCAAAAGCATGGTTACCGAAGAAATTCACCTGAACCGGCACCTGGAAGAAAACGGCATTGAAAGTGTGGAAACAGACCTGGGAGAGTACATTCAGCAGTTAGATGGGGAACCACCTTACCATATTGTAACGCCCGCCATGCATAAGAGCGCAGTGCAAATTGCAGAACTTTTCGCAGAAAAGCTGGGAACCGACCCAGGCCTATCGGCTCAAAAATTAACCCTGGTGGCCCGCGAAAAACTGCGGCAAAAATATGCCGAAGCCGAAGTGGGTGTTACGGGCGCCAATTTTATTATTTCAGATATCGGCGGCATCGCCATTACTGAAAATGAAGGCAATGCACGGCTAAGCTGCTCTATGCCCAAAACACATATTGTGGTGGCAGGCATTGAAAAAGTTATTCCGTCTATGACGGATCTTGCCTTGTTTTGGCCTTTACTTTCTACCTATGGCACGGGGCAAATGATCACGTCTTACAGCAGTATTGTTACCGGTCCGCGTCAACCCGGCGAAACCGATGGCCCTGAAGATATGTATGTCATATTATTGGATAATGGCCGCACCAACTTGCTCGCCAATGAAAAGGCTCGCGAGGCTTTGTATTGCATTCGCTGCGGGGCCTGCCTGAATGCCTGCCCTGTTTATAAAAACATTGGAGGCCATGCCTATAATACAACTTACAGCGGCCCCATCGGTTCTGTCATTACGCCGCACCTGCGAGACATGAAAGAATGGAAGCACCTCAGCCATGCCTCATCACTTTGCGGAAACTGCACGGAAGTATGTCCGGTAAAAATCAATTTGCATGAATTATTGCTTGAAAACCGCCATGAGGCTGCTGAAAAAGGGTATGCACCGCTGACAGAAAAAATAGCCTGGAAAATGTGGAAGGTTTCCATGCTTAACAGAAAATGGATCAATGTAGCCAATGGCAATGTGAAAAGCGCAGTGATCAATTCTATTGGTGGAGCCTGGACGAAAGGGCGCAGCCATTTAAATTTTCCTAAAAAATCATTTAACGAATTGTGGCTGGAAAAAAATAAAGGGAAAGTTTAGTATCGCACTTGGGTTTAAGGTTGTCTTCAACGGAAACTAAAACTGAAGACCGGTTATGTTATTTGCTTAACAAATGATGATTGAACGCCGATGCGGGATCTGAAAAACATACTTGCTATTCCAGATGTTAACATCTGAGTGCCTTTCAAACCGGCTGACTTTTTAATGACAAACTAATTTTAATATTGCTGAATTTTACATAGAAATCCGCTGAAAGTCAAGCCTGGTAAGGGTTTAAAAAATTTTTTAAATGTTGCTGTTTTGTTAACTCCGAACCTTATTTTTGCATCCAATCAGAGGTTTTTATCCACATTTTAGATATCATGCGTTTTATGACAATTTATAAGCAAATTATAAACCGGCTAACATTTATTATAATAACGCTTTTTGCCGTTTCATTAAGTTCGTTTGCGCAAGACAGTACCGCAGCAGCTTCAGGTGCTGGCGGCGGCAACGCCGGAATAGAAGAAGGCAAAACGCTTTACGTTACTAAATGCCAGGCCTGCCACTCGGGCGACATGAAAAGCAACAGTACCGGCCCGGCACTCGGAGGTGTGGAAGCCCAGTGGGAAGAAAAAGACAAACTTCATGAGTGGATCAGAAATAACGTTAAGCTAACAGCATCGGGTTATCCTAAGGCGGTAGAGGTATCAAAAATCAGCCCTACTGTAATGAACACTTTTGATGATCTTACAGATACTCAAATAGATAATATACTCGCATACATTGATGCCAAATATACCGGCAATTTGGATGGCGCAGGTGGCGCAGCAGCAGCAGGCAGTAGCGCTGGAGGCCCCGTGGCGAGCGATAGCCAAAACACACTCATCTTTGGTATCATTACTTTAATACTGGCTTTGGTTTCGGCCGTACTTGTTTTTCTCAACAGAAATCTTGTAAGGGTAACAAGAGAAGCTGAAAATACCAAACAAGTTCCGCAAATACCGTTTTACAGAAACAAAACATACATTGCTACAATAGCCATTCTGTTGTTTATATTTGGCGGTTATCTTACCACAAAGGCTTTGATCAACATCAATAGGCAGATTGATTATCAGCCGGTTCAGCCAATATTTTTCTCGCACAAGGTGCACGCGGGCATCAACCAGATCAATTGTTTGTATTGCCACAGCAATGCCTGGGAAAGTAAAACGGCAGCTATACCATCTACCAATGTGTGTATCAACTGTCATAAAACTATTCAGAAATACAATGGCGAGCCATTGTTCGATTCGCGTGGCAACCAGGTAGACGGTACTGCAGAAATTCAAAAACTTTACAAATTTGCTGGCTTTGATCCTACCGATCCGGAAGCATGGGATCCCACTAAAGCCAAGCCCATTCCCTGGGTAAAAATACACAACCTGCCAGACCACGTTTACTTTAACCACAGCCAGCACATTCGCGTAGGCAATATCCAGTGTCAAACCTGCCACGGTGAAATTACCGGCATGGACGAAGTAAAACAGTTTAGCGAGCTAAGCATGGGCTGGTGTGTAAACTGCCACAGAGACACTAAAGTAAACTTCAACGTAGATTCAACAAGCGGAAATAAATTTTACAGCATTTACGAAAAATTTCATAACGACATCAAGTCGGGCAAAATGGATAGCGTAACAGTAAAGGATATTGGTGGCCTAGAGTGCCAAAAATGTCACTATTAATTGATTGAAACAATGGGAAATAATCCCTTGAATTGGTTCAAAGCATAAATTTTAAAATTTTCAAATCAAAATAGATGAGCCAAAAAAAATACTGGCAGGGTTTCGGAGAACTAAATAATACTGACGAGGTTCAAAAAAGAAATCGTGATGAGTTTCGGGATGAACTGCCTTTTGAAAGTTTCGACGATAAAGGATTGTTAGACGCAAAAGCTCCCCGGAGAGACTTTTTAAAATATTTAGGCTTTAGCACGGCAGCGGCAGCCTTGGCCGCAGGCTGTAAAACAAGGGTGCGCGAAGCCATACCATATGGCTATAAACCAGAAAACCTGGTACCCGGTGAGGCAAAATATTATGCCACCACATATGTGCAGGGTGGCGATGCAGTGCCTATTGTGGCAAAAGTAAGAGACGGGCGCCCTATTAAAATTGAAGGAAACGCCGTTTCGTATACCGGTGGCGGTACTTCTGCGAGAGTTCAGGCATCTGTTTTAGATCTTTATGATACGCACAGGTTGCGTTTCCCCATGAAAAAAGGCGGCAGCAGGCACGAAGAAGCTACTTTTGAAGAACTCGACAGCGCTATACAAAAAGAACTGTCTGCTGCGGGCAACGTGGTGTTGCTTACCAGCACCATCAACTCACCTTCCACATTAGATATTATAGCTAAATATCCAAACTTACGGCACGTACAATACGATGCGGTTAGCTACAGCGGCATGCTGCTGGCCAATGAGGCTTCAGGTTTTGGAAGAAAATTACCTACTTATAACCTTGCGGTTGCGGAAGTGATCGTAAGCCTGGGGGCAGATTTTCTTGGAACCTGGCTGGATCCGATTGGTCAGGCCGCCGCTTATGCAAAAGGCCGTAGAATTGATGAGAAAGCTCCCAAAATGAGCAAACACTATCAGTTTGAAGGATTTCTAAGCATGACGGGGTCCAGCGCTGATGAGCGTTTTACACACAGGCCATCTCAAACAGGCGCCGTGGCGCTGGCTTTATTAGCCGCTGTAGGCGGAGGCACGTCAGCACCCGCTATTGCCGATGCAAAACTAAACGCAGGCATTGCCAAAGTAGCCAACGAGCTTAAAACTGCGCAGGGCCGTGGCGTGGTAATGTGCGGCAGCAACGACGCTAATATTCAGGTGGTGGTAAATGCCATTAACAATGCAATAGGTGCTTATGGTACTATCATTGATTTTAATAAAAGCAACAATACCCGTAAGGGAATAGATAAGGATTTTGCAGACCTGCTGGTACAAATGGAAGGCGGGCAGATAGGCGCTTTACTGGTTTACGGCGCCAACCCGGTATACGATTACTTTGACGGCGTTAGGGTGAAAGCAGCGCTTGCGAAAGTGCGTACTACGGTTTCTTTTTGTGAAAGGATGGACGAAACCACCCAGGAGTGTAAATACATCATCCCTTCTCACCACTTTTTAGAGAGCTGGGGCGATGCTGAGCCGATTGCAGGCGTGGTAAGCTTTATTCAGCCTACCATCAACCCGTTGTTTAAAACAAGGGCTTTCCAGGATTCGTTGCTGAAATTTGGCGGCCTAACCAGTCTGGCAGCAAGGCCCACTGCAGCTACAGGCGATTCTGTGACTATGACAGTTACAGCTGTTCCTTCCACTTCAACAGGTGGTACATACGAAGAGTTTTTCAGGCAGTTTTGGACAGACAGGCTAGGTGAAAATGCCTACAAAGAAGCACTGCAGAAAGGATTTACCGAAACAACCGGCGGCGTTAGCACAGCAACAGCAACTACAACGAGTGGTGTTGGTGGTTTAGATGTGGCAACCACCGCTATAGCAGCATACCCCGCAGGAGGAAAAGACGAACTGGTACTTTACGAAAAAGTAACCATTGGTGCAGGCGAAGGGGCTCTAAATCCCTGGCTGCAGGAAACACCCGATCCCGTATCGAGTGCTACCTGGGGCAACTACGCATTGATCTCCATGAAAAAAGCGGATGAACTAGGCATTGATTATAAAGGTGTTGATTACGAATATTACCCGCAAAAGCCGGTAATTAAAATACAAAGCGGAAATAAAAGTATAGAACTTCCGGTGCTCGTGATTCCGGGTATGAACGCGAATACCATAGCAATAGCCGTAGGCTACGGGCGCAGCGAAAAACTGGGCCGCACCGCAGCAGGTATTGGCATAAACACTTTCCCGTTCGCATCATTCAACGGTACTACGGTTAGCTATATAGCACCCAACGTAACCATCAGCGACGCCGGCAGAAAAGAAAAAATAGCACAAACACAAATACACAATTCCTACGAGGGCCGTATTGAAGTGCTGAGGGAAACCACCCTGGCTACTTACAGGCAAAACCCCAACGAAATAAAAGAATGGCGCGACCACCTTGTGCAGACATACGCAAAAAATACCAATGATTTTCGCAAAGAAGGTACGCTGTATGGTGTGCATGAAATGCCTGGCATTAAGTGGGGCATGAACATAGATATGAATGCCTGCACCGGCTGTAACGCCTGTGTAGTGGCCTGTCATGCTGAAAACAACGTGCCGGTGGTAGGCAAAGCAGAGGTGCTGCGCTACCATGACATGCACTGGCTGCGCATTGACCGCTACTTTGTGAGCGATGAAAACAATCCTGATAATCTGAAAGGTGTGGTTTTTCAGCCCATGCTGTGCCAGCACTGCGATAACGCCCCCTGTGAGAACGTGTGCCCGGTAGCCGCAACCAACCACAGCGAAGAAGGCATTAACCAAATGGCTTATAACCGTTGTATAGGTACAAGGTATTGCGCCAATAACTGTCCGTTTAAAGTGCGCCGTTTTAACTGGGCCGATTATACAGGGGCTGACAGCTTCCCTGATAACCAAGACCAGAAAATTGTGGGCAAACTTGATCCCGTGGTGTTCCAGATGAATGATCCTGTAAGCCGCATGGTATTAAACCC
>JAFAFV010000221.1 GCA_023423285.1 Bacteroidota bacterium | reverse complement strand
GCTGTTATGAACATCAGGTCAACCAAATTGCCAGACCCTGCAAAAATTGGCAACGCAGGCAGTTTTTTTAAAAATCCATCTATTTCACAGGCACAATTTGAAACCCTCAAAGATGATTTTCCTGGTATTGTAAGTTACCCGAATGATGACGGCACTGTCAAAATTGCTGCTGCGTGGATGATTGAACAGTGCGGTTTTAAAGGGGTGAAACGCGGCGATGCAGGCGTGCATGAAAAACAGGCGCTGGTACTTGTTAATTATGGTAATGCGGCAGGCCAGGAAATTCTGGCATTATGCCATGAAATTAAAGAAGCAGTATTGAAGAAGTTTGACGTAGTGCTAATGCCCGAAGTAAATATTATCTAATATTAGTTAAAAAGCCAACAAAGGCACAATATTTGATTAATCAGACGTAACTTTCAAATCGAACATAAACACATCAAATGAAAAGGAAAATATTATTAACTGCCTTTACAGTTTTAACTGCAGCCACTTTATTTGCACAAAGAGATTTTTACGGTCGCCCTTTCAGGCTGGGTTTTAAAGTAGACCCCGTATTTATAAATAACCTTAGTCCGAAAGAGAATGGTACTGAAAAAGGCGGAAGTGGTTTTGGCATCAACTATGGTTTGATGGCTGATGTAATGTTTAGCGATGGACGCGGCGCTTTTGCTACAGGCGTTGAAGTGGCTCATGCATCGTCAAAACTGGAGTATATAGATAAAGATGGCTTATATGGTAAAGGTGATTACAAGATCAATTTACAATACCTGCAAATACCGCTAAGTGTGAAATTAAAAACAAATCCCATGGAAACCGGCACACGGTTTTGGGGCCAGTTTGGCACTTATTTAGGTGCTCTTTTGGGCTCAAGAGCTGATTATACCCCTGGCAACGGTTCAACAAGTGCCGCTGTAAGCAACGCTAAAATTATGAATGCTACGAACAAAGTAAATATGGGCTTACTTTTAGGTGCCGGCATTCAGCACCCGCTTGCTGAAAGAACCGACCTTTACCTGGGTCTGGGATTTGAAAACGGATTTACTGACATTACGACTAATAAAAACTGGGATGACGGAAAAGTGAACCTGAACCGCTGGGCACTGCGCCTGGGCGTGTTTTTCTAAAAATATATTGTTATAGTATGTAAAGCAGGGGCCGTAGCAAAAAGTTGCGGCCTTTTTGTATTTTTAAACCGTGAATTTTAAAATTCTTGCTTTTATGAAACGGTTTTACTGTTATTGGGTTATCATGCTTGTTCTGGCAAGCACCGCATGCCGCAAACAACCCGTGCAAACGGCCGATATAGAGATCACATCTTCGGTAATACATGTTGCAAATGATAAAAAATACACAAAGCAAATTACGGCAACAATTAAAAATTCATCCACTGTTGTAAATATTACATGGACATCTGCCAATACATCAATAGCCAATGTCAATCAGCAGGGTTTTATAGCAGGCCTGGCGCCGGGCACTACAGAAATAACCGCCACTGTTTCAAATGGCGGCGCTTCGGCTAAAGTAAAAGTGGTGGTGTATGATACTCTTGATTATAAATACAGGCTTGTATTAAAAAACAGAGGTCCTGTGCTGCATTCGCTTAGTAATCCTTCATCCTATCTTTCAGCCCGTGCCATTGCAAGGAGAAACAAAATGAACATTGCCATAGATTCTTCTGACATACCTATTTCTGCCCAGTACCTTTCGCAAATAGAAAATGCCGGCGGAAAAATTGTAGCTAAGAGCAAATGGTTAAAAACCGTAAGTGTTCAATGCCATGATGCTGCCACGCTTGATAAGCTGAAAACATTGCCTTTTGTTTTGGAAGGAGAACTGGTGTGGACGGGTAAAAAAGATACGGCAACTTTTTTTAGGAAAGAAATTGCCACCACAGCCTTCACCCATCCGCGCAGCGTGCATACACCCGAAATATACGGGGATGCCTGGTTTAACATCAGCATTGTTAAAGGGCAGTTTTTACACAACGCGGGTTATAAAGGTAATGGCATACAAATAGCAGTGCTGGACGCAGGTTTTACCAATTTAAAAAACAATCCAGCTCTCAATAACATTAACATTTTAGGTGCTAAATCATTTGTGCAGGAGAAGCATGACCCTTATGCCACAGGCAATCACGGCGTGTATGTTACATCATGCATGGCAACAAACCGGCCGGGAACTTACATAGGCACTGCACCAGAAGCTGGTTATTGGCTATTTATGACCGAGGACGAATCTTCTGAATACCCGATAGAGGAAGATTATTGGGTAGCAGCATTGGAATATGCCGACAGTGCCGGTGTGGATGTTGTGAACACGTCTTTGGGGTATGACGAATACGATCCACCGGCACGCTCTCATGTGTATGGCGATTTGGATGGCAAAACTACACAGGCAGCAAAAGGTGCAAAGTTTGGCGCGGCCAAAGGGATGGTGCTAGTAGTATCGGCAGGCAATGAGTCTCGTTTTGTGGGAACCCCGGCAGACTCGCCTGATGTGTTAAGCGTTGGCGCTATTGACAGGAACCTTAACATAGCCGCGTTCAGCTCGTATGGAATGACGGTTGATGGCCGCATTAAACCAGACGTAGTGGCTCTGGGTGCGCGAACAGCCGTGATTGATCTTGCGGGCAACTCCGTGCAAGGCAGCGGCACTTCTTTTGCCGGGCCTGTTATGTGCGGGCTTGCGGCATGTTTGTGGCAAGCTTATCCCAACCTCTCCAACCGGGAATTGATCACAGCCATAATACAATCTTCAAATCGCTACATTGCTCCGCTGTTGCCTTATGGTTATGGCATCCCGGATATGGAGAAAGCTATGCAAATTGCAGCAATACTTAATGCTGGCCGATAAATTAATCATATTATTTCGAAAGTATTTATAAAAGTAATATGCGGATTTAAGCGTATTCCTGCTTATTTTCGCTTCTATTGTCATTGATAAAACTAATAACTATGTCCGCAGGATTCCTTTTCTCCGTAGTAATTGCCTATTTTATCTTATTGTTAGTAGTGGCGTGGCGCACTAGTAAAGGCAGCAATAATGAATCTTTTTTTATTGGCAATAGAAGCAGTAACTGGATGCTGGTAGCTTTTGGGATGATCGGTACTTCACTCAGTGGTGTTACGTTTGTGAGCGTGCCGGGTGCTGTGGGGTTGAATGCATTTGCTTATATGCAGATTGTATTGGGTTATTTTATTGGATATCTGCTCATCGCTTATGTTTTACTGCCTTTGTATTACCGCTTAAAACTCACCTCCATTTATGGTTATCTTAAAACCCGTATGGGCATGATGTCTTATAAAACAGGGGCTTGGTTCTTTATCATTTCGCGGCTATTAGGCGCCACGGCAAGGCTGTACCTTGTTGTTGTCATCTTGCAGGCAACTATTCTCGACAGTTTTGGGATTCCTTTCTGGGTTTCTACGCTAATCATTTTAATCATGATCATTCTCTACACGTTTGAAGGCGGTGTAAAAACCATTGTATGGACAGATACGCTGCAAACCACCGGTATGCTTGTGGGGCTGATTGCTGGTATTATTTATATCCTCTATACTTTGGGCATCAACATTCCTGAAAGCTTTGAAATGCTGCGCAGCCAGGGTCTTTCACGCGTTTTTCATACTGATGTGAACTCTACTCTTTTCTGGCCCAAGCAAATATTGGCGGGCATGTTTATCACGCTTTCCATGACCGGGCTTGATCAGGAAATGATGCAGAAAAGCATCTCTGTAACTAATCTGCGCGATTCAAAAAAAAATATGGTATCCCTGGCTTTTATTATGCTGATCGTAATTGGAATGTTCTTATATATGGGCGGCTTGCTGTACTTATACGGGCAGTCAGAAGGTGGCCAGTTTACCCAGGTAGTAAACGATGCTGGCGTGACGACAAAAGCATTTATGCTTGACGGGCAAAATGTAATTGGTGATAAGATCTTTCCGCAATTAGCCGTGCACCATATGCCGCCGGTATTGGCAGTAATCTTTATCATCGCACTCATTTCTGCATTGTTTCCAAGCGCCGATGGCGCCATGACGGCACTCACGTCTTCATTTTGTATAGATATAGCTGGTATAAACCGCCGTCCAAACTGGTCTGAAAAGAAAAAGAAAAAATTTCGCCAGACGGTTCACTTAATTTTTGCGGCGCTGTTCCTGCTTTTTGTAATGATTTTTTACTGGATTGGCAGCCGCAGCATTATTGATGTGATCCTGAAAATTGCAGGTTATACTTACGGTCCGCTGCTCGGTTTGTTTGCCTTTGGCATTTTTGTAAAAAGAAGGCCGATAGACAAACTGGTACCGATCGTTTGCTTTGCCGCACCCATTATTTCCTTTATTATTGATGAGGGTGTGAACAAGCACAACTTGCTGGGCGGTTATAAAATTGGCCTCGAACTGATTATACTGAACGCGCTTTTGACATTTATTGGCCTGTATTTTATTTCAAAATCGGTAACCAAAGAAGAACTAGAACAAGGTACCGTGCATTAATCAAAACGCAGTGAAATGGACCTGATTCATCCGCGGGTAACCGCTTTTGCAGAAGAATTTACTTCAAAAGAAGATGCACTGCTGGCCGAAATTGCGCATTTTACCAATACTCAGCATGCTGAACCGCACATGCTGAGCGGGCATGTACAGGGGCAGTTTTTAAAAATGATCAGCTACATGCTGCGGCCAAAGCGTATACTTGAGATAGGAACCTTTACGGGCTACAGCGCGATTTGCCTGGCACAGGGCCTTGATGACCAAGGTGTTATACACACCATCGAATCGCGGCCGGAAACTTCTGCGATTGCACACAATTTTTTTATCAAATCTGCGTTATACCCTAAAATAAAGCTGCACACAGGCGAAGCGGCGAACATCATACCCACTCTGAATGAAACATGGGACCTGGTGTTCATAGATGCCGATAAGCCGGGTTATATTGACTATTTTGAACTTGCTTTGCCAAATATTAGAGAAAATGGATTTATCTTAGCAGACAATATCTTTTTTCACGGCAAAGCGCTGGATGAAGAACCAAACGGAAAAAGTGCAAAGGCTATCAGAGAGTTTACCAATTTTATACAACATAGAACCAATATAGAGAAAGTAGTTTTAACCATTAGAGACGGGCTTTATTTATTGCGAAAACTGTAATTAATTCAAAAGATGATTCAAAAAATTAGCGCGACGATCCTTTCTTTATTGATCATAAACATCGCGATCGCACAAAAAGAGGTTGTTGAAAATTACATCAAAACCTACCGCACCATTGCCATACAGGAAATGTACCGCACCGGCGTTCCGGCAGCCATTAAATTGGCGCAGGGCATTCACGAAAGTATGTCGGGCCAAAGCGAACTGGTAAGGAAATCCAACAATCATTTCGGCATCAAATGTAAAACCGGCTATACCGGCCCTTACGTACTGCACGATGATGATGCACGCAATGAAAAGTTTATGAAGTATGAAAGCCCTGACAAATCATACACTGATCATTCAGATTTTTTAAGAACGCGCTCGCGCTATGCATTCCTGTTTGAATTGGACCCTATGGACTACGAGGGCTGGGCCCATGGCCTGAAAAAAGCAGGTTATGCTACGGACCCGCGCTACCCGCAACTCATCATCAAAACCATAGAAAGATACAACCTGCAGGATTATACGCTGATGGCACTGGGAAAAATGGAATTGCCCGACGATATGAAAACGTACCTGGTTGTAGAAACCCCTAAGCCCAAAAAGGAAATTATTACTTACCCGCAGGGCGATTTTAAAATCAACGATACCCGTGTGGTATTTATAACTAAGGGCACTGCGTATGAAGAAGTGGCAAAAAAATATAATGTGCCGGTACAAAGAATACTTAGCTATAACGACTTTAGAACAAGTGCTGATGTAGCTACAGAAGACCAGTTGGTATATTTACAATTAAAAAGAACGATTGGCTTTAAAGAGTTTTATGAAGTGCAAGAGGGCGAAAGTATTTACGACATTGCTCAAAGCCAGGGCATCCGGCTTGAATCGCTGTTAAAATACAACAACCTTACTAAATTTGCTTCTCCGGCCATTGGTTCAAAATTATATTTGCAGGATCCGTCCGCAAAAGTGGCTGCAAACTCATTAGCAACCAGCCAGGCAGGACTTAATTAAAACTGCAGTAATCATCCCAACACAGCATATGTCAACCATCACGGTTCACGATAAAAATTTTGATATTTATTTGCCCGAAGCGCAGATACAACAACGCATCAAAGCAATGGCAGATGCCATTAACACCGATTATGCGGGTGAAAAAGTGTATTTTATAGCTGTTCTGAACGGCTCGTTCATGTTTGCTGCCGATATGTTTAAACACCTTACAATTGAAAGTGAAATCTGCTTTATCAAACTGGTTTCTTACAAAGGTTTAAAATCTTCAGGGGATGTGGCTACCACCATCGGGCTTGATGAAGACCTGCACCAAAAGCACGTGATCATTTTGGAAGATATTATTGATACAGGCAAAACCATGCATTATTTTTTACCAAAGCTCCGTCATCAGCAGCCCCGCTCTCTTAAAATTGCGGCGCTCCTGCATAAATCTGAAATGACGCAGTACGATATACCTATAGATTACGTGGGCTTTGTAATACCCAACAAATTTGTGGTTGGCTACGGGCTTGATTACGATGGTCTGGGTAGAAATTATGGCGATATATACCAACTGTCTGATTAGAATATGGGGCGGCAATTGCCAGCTTTTTCATTCATTCAAATCATTAGCGCATGAAACGCAATTATCCGCTCCTGATCTTTATTCTCGCATGCATTTCCATATTATCCGGCAACCTTACCAAAGGCGTTTCGCTTGCCGGCCGATTGGGCATCAACCTATTTTACCAGGAGTATAAATTTTTTAAAGTATGGTGGCAGGCGGCGCTTGTGTCTTTTGCATTAATGATTATGGTAACGGTGCTTTTGTATTTTGTAGACAAATCGCTAAATGGCGTTTTCAGGAAAATTATACTGCTCATATTCTTCTTTGCTTTTCTGGCAGGATTGTATTTTACTTTTTCGAATTTTAGAAATGATCTGTCTCACCGCCTGCTTGGCGAAAGATTTCATTTAGGCATTTACCTGTACTGGATCGGCTTGTGTATTATAAGCTTGTTTTATGCCCTAACATCTAAAAAACGGCCGGTCAGGTATTAAATCTCAGGATAATCATCCGTGCCCATTTCACTGCGTGTTCCGTCAGCTCGTGGTTTTGTATAATCTTCTTTGATTTGCTCTTCCAACTCCTCCTTGTCTTTTCTGTTTCTCATGAAATACATTACGAAAAACAGAATCGCCAACAAAGCAAAAACAAGCAAAATAACCGTGTTATTTTCCATAGAACATATTTGTAAGTAAAGTATTTAAATTTTACCAGACAGGAAAGAAAAAAGCATTATTTTTCTATTAAGTTTTGATGCTGAAAATAAAAATGTCTCCCTTTGCAGAGAGACATTCTGAATAATATGCAGTTTTTAATTAGTATTCATCTTCGTTAAAAAGAAAATCTTCCTGGGTAGGGTAATCCGGCCAGATGTCTTCAATCGTTTCATACACATCTCCTTCTTC
>JAFAFV010000118.1 GCA_023423285.1 Bacteroidota bacterium | reverse complement strand
TTCCTCTGCAGTCAGTTCAAACTGCCTGATCAATTGCATTAACTCGTACCAGTATAAGTATGTTTCTTTTGAAAATTTTGTTGCCACAGCTTAAAAATTTGAGTAGCAAAAGTAAGGGAAAAAGGTGACTTATTAAGGTCAGAATTTGGGCTAAACAAAAATGCCCATGGTTTTAAAACCCTGAGCATTTCTCAACTTAAAAACATGGTAATATTAAAGTACAGCTTATTGCTCCACTATCTGAAAAGTGATTGGCTGCTTACGATATGCTGTTACCTCTTTTCCATTATTCATTGCCGGCTTCCATTTTCCGCTTCTCGAGATTACCCTCATCGCTTCTTCTTCCATGCCATAGCCTAAATTCGTTAACGGTTTAATGTCGCTGACATTACCTGCTCTATCTACGATAAACTGTATAATGGTTGTATAATTTCCCGGAGGAGCTTTATATTCAAGCGGGGTTTCGCCTTTTAGATTTTTTTCCAGAAAATTCCGCCATGCGCCGGCGCCACCGGGGTAAGACGCATCTTTTTCAACCTTAGTAAAAACCTCCTCACTAAAGGTTTGAGGTAATTCAACCGCGGCGTTTTCGGTAATCCTTTGCGCGTCCTTTTTAAGCACCTGGAAGGTGACCGGTTGTATCCTATAGGAACGAACAGCTCTCGTTTCCCCATCTTTATTATTTAAAGCCGGCTTCCAGTTATCTGATTTTTTAAGAACGCGAATGATCTCCTCTTCCATACCATAACCTTCGGCCGTAACAGGTTCGAAGTTGCTGAGACTGCCGTCTGGTTCTATTGTAAACCTGACCGCCGCCTCATAATTGCCCGGACGCGCGCCGTTATTTTTTGGTACATCTCCTCTTATATTCCTTTCGATAAAGTTCCTCCAGGCGTCAGCACCCCCTGAATAAGAAGCAAATATATCGACCCTGTTCTTCGGGGGTTCTGTTACAACATCATTCTCGTCAGACCAGGTAACAACAGTTATAGGATTTAATTTCAGGTAAGTCTTTTTTTCTGTGTCGAATTTGAAGGGCTGTTGCGATGTTGCTTTTTTCTTTGCCGGCACTGTATCCTTTCTTTCAATCACAGTAATCGTTTTTTCGGCGGGTTGCTGTGGTGCAGCATTTTCTACAGTTTCTATTTTTTTGGTGACGATCTCTTTTATTTCATTAATTTCTTTGCTATAATTAAAAGAGAAAAGGGTAATAGCAACGGCTACAATCGGCAATACCATTAGCTTTCGCAGGTATTGATAGGCGGGTTTTTTAGATTTTGTAAGCATGGCAATTCTTCTTTTTAATTGATTATGAAAAAATGGATTTACTAATTGGTGTTGGTGCGTTCCAAAAGTTTGCATCAATAATATTTCAGCGTAGGAAGAAACATTTTCTTCGTTAGTCGCGTATTTATCAGCCAAAAATTCCTGAATGATTTTTATTTCTTTTTTTATAAAATAGAAAATAGGATTGAACCAAAACAGGGCAGCGATCAATTCGGTACACAATAAATCAAAACTGTGTTTTTTGTTGATGTGGTACATTTCATGCCTGAAAATCTGTTCACCTTTATCGCTGTTCAAGGAAATAGAACGGTTCCAGAACAGCCATTTGAAAAACGAAAAAGGCGTGTCGGGATGCGAGGTTTGAATAAAGCTGATGTCATTCAATTTTTCTGAAGGGTTATTTTTCCTGAGTTTGAAAATTTTGACAAGGGAAATAACAATTCTTACCACAAAGAATAAAACCATCAAACCATACAACAAATACAGCAGGGCAGAGGCTGTAAACTGATATTCCTTTTGCGCAACAACAACAAAGGTTTCATTGAAATTATCTAGCGATTGATAAATAACACCGTCATTGTCTTTTACTGTGACCGGAATTTTTATTAACGGTAATAGCAGGCTAATGATAATAGCTCCCAGCAGATAAAACCGGTTGTACTGATGAAACTTTTCGTTTCGCAAAAACAAATGGTAGTAGCCGTATAAAATTGCCGAACACAACATCATTTGAGAAATGTATGCAAGCATGGCTTTATTTTTTTTGTTGTTTTTTAATCTGATTGAGTAACACCTCCAGGTCTTCAATGCTCAGGTCTTTTTCTTTTACCATAAAAGACACTACGTTGCTGAAAGAACCTTCAAAGTAACCCTTCACCATTTGCTTCATCGTTTTTTTGGAATAGGCTTCTTTCGTCACCGCAGCTTCATATTGGTGTTGTCGTCCGAAGACATTTACAGTTACGAAATCTTTTTCAATTAAGATCTTTAAAATCGTCGCAACCGTGTTCTGGTGCGGCTTTGGAAGGGGAAGTTCATCCACGATCTCTCTTAAAAACCGGGGACCATCCTTCCATAAAACCTGCATAATCTGTTCTTCGGCTTTTGTAAGTGGTTTCATTGCTTTTCTTATTTGAATGCAATGTATAACTAAAAAATTAGTTTAACAACTAATTTTTTAGTTTAATGAATAATTTTTTTGGCCATTATAAAAAGCCTTGTTCATAAGTAATATGCAATACTAAAAAACCTCACGAACTATTTATAGCTGTGCGGTTTATTTAAAGAGAAGTACTAAATTTTTTATTTTGTTGTAAACTTATAAATCGTTTTTGTTTTGTACGTTTCGCCAGGTCTTAAAACAGTATTGGGAAAAGATGGAATATTGATGGCATTGGGGTGTACCTGCGTTTCAAAACAAAAGCCTGAAAATG
>JAFAFV010000095.1 GCA_023423285.1 Bacteroidota bacterium | reverse complement strand
ATGGGTGGTTGTCTTTGTTGGCCACAGGCAAAATCCATCGTGGTGTTTGGCAGTAATGATCACCTGTTTAAAACCAGCGTCTTTCACTGCCTGCATCCATTGGTCGGTATTCAGAGCTGTAGGATTGAACAGCTGGGGGTCTTCTTTACCAGTACCCCATTCCCGGCCCGTAAACGTGTTAACACCAAAATGAAAAAACGTGGTAAGCTCTAACTGCTGCCAGCGCAACTGCCGTGGCGTGGGCCTTATGTTAGCCGCTTTGCGGATGATCTCCTGCTCCGTATCAGTAGGACTGATAAGTGTGTAATTAGATTGGGCTTGCAGATGCTGACAAAAAAGAATGAAACAAAGAATGAATAGAAACCTTGACATAATGGATCGTTTGTAATAACCTGAAAATACAGATTTTTAAATTAGTTAAAAGGCTGCCCTTCTTCGGAGCAGCCTTTAGTATACCTTTTTTCAACTATTGTGTGGCGCCTAAGTTGGCTTCTGTTGGCCAATAAGGATTTTGATAAATGCTTGACGTACCCAGATCACCCGTATTGCTTGCCGTAATAATTAAATGCTGAACAGCAATGGGCTCCAGGTAATGTGCATACGCCCACCTGTAACCATCTCTTACCAGGTTGCTTGCCGATAGGTTTACCCGATATGGCCGCAGGTACAAGCTTTCTGAACGTTTGGATACGTTGGCCGTTCTGCCCGGGGTTTCAGCTTCTATCAGTTGAGAAGACCCATCAGGATTTTTGTACCAGTTTTGCATGGGGCCCCAAAGCTTGAAACCTTCAATGATATAAGGACTGGTTTTAAGCTGGTCCAGCGCGCGCCATCTCTTCAAATCAAAATACCGCATACCTTCAGCCATCAATTCTGTCCTTCTTTCTCTGCATATGTTGTAAAGCGTTTTATCAGTTAATAAAGCACCTTTAGAATATGCAGCAAAATCATTTTTCGCTTCTTCGTTCATATTGGTAGCATTGATGGTTTTGGTATAGTCAGCATCAACACCGGCCCTTGTGCGGATGGCTTTCCAGTAAGCATCTGCTTTGCTGTTAATGGATCCGTTTTTAAGGTAAGATGCTTCAATATAATTCAGGTAAGCCTCAACCGCCCTGAACACGATAGAACCTATACTGCCAGCGCTGCCTACAGACTGTGCCGTGAGGTAAGAAAGTCCTTTCTTAACAGCATAACCGGTTACATACCTCACTTCAGGAATACCTACAATATCAGGATAACCTTCTAAAATATTATTGCCGTTCACATCCCGGCTGTCTGTATAACGCAGCTCTCCGGGAGCTTTCATAAACAATTGCAACCTGTTGTCTCTGCCTATTTTTACAAGCTGAATAGAATCATCTCCCTGGTAGCCCGAACCCGGAGCATAGATGGGTAAGCCATTTGCCATTAAAAAATTATCTACAAACCCGCGCGTGTAGCCTGTGTTACCACCATTTTGGTTAATGTAATGGTTTACGTTATGATCTAAACCTTTGGTGGGATCGTAAGCACGCCATAACAATACTTCTGAATATTTTTCCATGCTTAAATCGGAAAACATATTGAAATAAGGGTTGGCTGAAGAGTTGAAGCCATTGTCTTTTGTATTGTTTACCAGCGCTACAGCATCAGCTACCTGCGCCGAAGCATCCATGGCCTGGGTAAGAAAATAATCAATTTCAGCATCAATATTAATGGTGAAATTATCCACCTTGCCCTCGCCTGGCCACCCCGGGCCGCCAGGCACGTGTGCAGTGCCTTTGTGGTACAGTAGCCAACTGCCTTCGTGCAGCGCCACCCTTGATTTAAGCAATAATGCAGCATGTTTAGAAATGCGGTTTTTGCCATTTGGCGGTGCAACGAGCAACAGTGAAATGGCAGAATCAAGGTCACTGATCACAAAACGCGCTACTTCATTTCTTGGCCTTCTTTTCGAAGCCTCGGTTAAAGCCAGCTTTTCATCCGGCAGGGTTGATTTTACAATCGGGAAATCACCAAAGGCTTGTACCTTATTAAAATATTCGTAAGCTCTTAAAAAATAGGCTTCGCCCACGTAATGTGCAATATTGGGTTTGTTGCCTGAAATGCCGTCGCTCTTCCAGCGTGGCACAACTGTTTCAATAAAATAATTGAGATTGCGGATAACGCCAAAAGACCATGAACCGCCACTCTGTGGCACGCGCCATTCACCCGGAACCCATCGTGTGGCATAGCTTGATTGCGCCTGGTTGTCTGTATGGTTATCATTACCAAAAGTGCCGGGCCCCCAGCCACCGTGGGTGGGAAAATTATAGGCATTAATTGTGTATGCAGCCAGATCTGACTCAGATAAAAGAAAGTTCTGGGGCGTAACGTTCGACAAAGGCTCACGATCTAAAAACTTATTACACCCTGTGCCAAAGGCTGCCAGCAAAATTAACAGGGCAAGTATGCGATGCCGTTTATTGATATATTTTTTCATACTAATTTTATTTATTCAATTAAAAATTAACGCTTAAACCAATAGACAAAACCTTAGCCAGTGGATAGGTTTTACCATCATTCCATCCTGATAGGCCTACTGTTTCAGGATCAAATGTTTTTGTGAGCCTGGTAAAAGTGAACATGTTTTCTGCTGAAACGTATACCCTCATTTTTGATAACATAAGGCTAGATGCTATATTGGTTGGTAAAGAGTAACCCAACTGAATATTTTTCACCCTCAGATACGCTGCGCTTTGTAAATAACGCGTTTGTGTTTGCTGGTTTTTACCTGTGTTGAAATATGGCCTGGGAAAATAAGCATCCAGGTTTACATCAGCTTTGCCTGCTTTTACCATTACAGAGTTCTCATCGCGGAAATAGTCCATATGAGTTTCAAATCCTGCAGACTGCCACATACCGCCGTTTGCGCCCCAGAAGTAAGGGCCGTTCGGCATCCAGTCTCTCTTACCCACACCCTGTAAAAACAGCCTGAAATCAAAACCTTTCCAATCAGCTCCCAAATCTAAACTGTACCTATAGCGTGGAGAAGAGTTACCTATGATGGATCTATCACCCGTATTGCCCAGCACGCCAGCGCCTCCGTCTATCTTACCATCACCGTTCAGGTCTTTATACATAATATCTCCAGACTGCCAGTTACCCCCCAGTGCCGTTTGCTTTGTTGTTGCAAGATGCGCATCCATTTCGGCCTGTGTTTTTGCAATGCCAATGGTGGTATAACCCCATATTTCACCGCTTTTTCTGCCATTGTACCAGGTACCAATATTACCTGTTGGGTTGGGATAGTTGGTTACTTTTTGCTGATCATCGGCAAGCACACCTCTTACAGAGTAGCCAAAGTCCCCGATACGATCCTTCCATGTGGCTTCAATTTCAAAACCATAAGATTCCATATCGGTGTTGTTGATATTAGGAACGCTGGTACCGAGTATTACCGGCAATTCAGGAGCCGGGCCTACCATGTCAAGTGTTCTTCTTTTAAAGTAGTCAGCAATAAGCGTTAACCGGTTGCGTAAAGCTGAAATGTCTAACCCAAAGTTGATGCTGTTCACCCTTTCCCAGGTAAGCAGGGTGCTTACCAGCCCGGGCGCTGATGCTGAGTTAGGCCTTTGGCCACCCAGCAACCAGGAGCCGTTTGCTACTCCAAAAGGCTGTGTTAAATAGAATGGATACCAGTTACCCGTATTTTGGTTGCCAAGCTCGCCGTAAGAAGCGCGTGCTTTAAAGTTTTGAATGTCCCAGTTTTCAGGCCAAAAGTTTTCTCTGGCAATGTTCCAACCCAGCGAAACTGATGGAAACAGGTTCCAGCGCTGATCGCGCAGAAAACGGGAACTACCATCGTAGCGCGCATTTACTTCCAGCAGGTATTTTTCCTGAAAATTATAATTTAAACGACCAAAGAAGCCAGCGGTAGCCCAGTGCTGGTACTGCCCTTCAGTTGCGCGGCTATCGCTTGTTGCGGTGTTGATTGTTGGCACCAGCGGGGTTATAAGGCCCGTACGGGATGCGCCAAGTGTGCGGTATTTATTCAACTCAGAGTTAAATCCAAGTAAAACCTTGAAATCATGATCGTCTTTTACCCTAAAGCCGTAGTCTGTAAAAATATTGGTTGAAAAATAATTGTCTTTTCTGGCATACTCATATACATAAGTGTACCCTGCTGAGTTGTAACCCACGGCCAGTGGCACCGGTCTGCCCAGTACATCGCCGCTGTAAGCAGGTAAAATTTCTCTGTGGGCGTGGTAATTAAAAATCTTATAGTTTGCATCTGCCACAATATTCCAGTTTCTCATCGGTGTAACTGTAATTCTACCCTGCTGATATATCCAGTCCTCCTGGTCGTTATCCATCCCACCCTCAATTAGCTGGGCAATTTCGCTGGCGTCTGAATAATACAAACCGTCAGGTGTTTTTACAGGAATTGTTGGCCAACGGCGGGCAATGTTGTGATAAAAAAGGTCAGACATATGGGCCGCGCGCCTGTAATCTTCTCTTACAAATCTGGATGTGTAATCAAATTTTACATAATCGCTCAGCCTGGTATTAAGTTTACCGGTAAGGGAATATCTGTTAAATTTATCCCCGCCGTACCTTGAAAGACCATCCTGATCTAAATAATTAGCAGAAACATAGTATTGCGATCTTTCGGAACCGCCACTGATTGATAAATTGTGATCCTGTGCAAATGCGGCCGATTTATATTGCTCTTTAAACCAGTCGGTGTTAGCATTAGAGCCGGTGTACATGGGCCATGAATTGGATGAGCCTGAACGCGTGGTTCCGGAATCAAGTGTGCCAGCCTGGTAAGCAAGTATCTTTTGTAAAATATCCTCACTGAATTTGGCGCCTTCACCGTCGTTTTGCGCGGCTTCGTTCCAATACAAAGCAAAGCGGTAAGAATCTAACATTTTAGGCAGGCCCAGCGGGCTTGTCCACCTGAAGCTGTTATTATAATTGATATTAGGTTTTCCAACTCTTCCTTTTTTGGTGGTGATGAGGATGACGCCAAATGGGGCGCGTGAACCATAGATTGCCGCAGAGCCTGCGTCTTTCAATACAGAAATACTTTCAATATCCTGAATGTTCAGCGCGTTCAGGTCTCCTTCCATACCATCTATCAATACAAGTGGTGCAGAGTTAGAGCCTGAACCGATGGTTCCACCGCCACGTATGTTAACGGCAAGGTTTTGGTTCAGTTCACCGCCCAGACCTGCAGTGCTAAGGTTTAAACCCGGGATCAAGCCCTGCAGGGCCTGCCCGGTGTTAGACACCGGCCTGGATTCGAGCGCCTCTGCATTTACTGATGAAACAGCTCCCGTAAGATTTGCTTTCTTTTGGCTGCCGTACCCAACTACTACCACTTCATCAATTACGCTGGTAGAAGCAGTACGCATAACTACGTCTAAAGTTTCTGAGGTTGCCACCTCATAAACAGTTTCAAAACCAACAAATGAAAAAATAAGAACTCCATTAGCCGGCGACAGAATTGTATACTGCCCGCTGGCATTGGTTGTGGTACCAGCCGTTGTGCCCTGAACAGTTACCGAAACGCTGGGAAGCGGTGTTCCCAATGAGTCAGTTACTTTACCTGATACTGTAATATTCTGCCCGTAGGAGAAATGGGTTACAAATAAAAGACCTATAAATATGCACAGGCCTTTTAAAATGAATCGTTGTTTTCTTCGCATAAATAATTTTTTTTACCTGAAATAAGAAATGAACCAAAAGCATTGAAGCTCACCGTCAGCACAATCATTATGTAATACATAATACACAAAAGTATAACAAACAATTCTATTAACAAAACTTTTGCTCACTTTTTTAAAAGAAATGGAACTTTTTAAAAAATTCTATTATGTTTTGTTATTTTTTTCAAACTTTCCCTAACTTCGTCAAAGATTAGCAAAGCCATTTGATATGCAAATCCCAATCTCAGATAAAAAATACAGGTTGAAAAGAAAGGTTATCAAACAGCTTTTTTTTGATAAAGAACTTTCATGCTTTGATTTAAGTGAGCGAATTGGCAAAAGCATTCCTTTTACCTCACAGCTTGTTAATGAAATGATTGCCTCTAATCAGGTGGTTGAAAAAGGATATGCCTCTTCTACCGGCGGTCGCCGCCCACAGGTATACTCGCTGCCCGAAGATTCTTTTTATATCATTTCGGTGGCTATGGACCAGTTGATCACGCGCATAGCACTGCTTTCTTCAGACAATAAATGCATAGGTCAGGTGGAAAAGTACAGTTTGAAACTTGCCAATAACCCCAACAGCCTTGCTGAATTGATACAGCATTTGAAAGATTACATTGAAAAAAAGGACATTCCAACAAAAAAAATTCTTGGTATTGGCATAGGAATGCCGGGATTTGTTGATGCCGCGCGCGGCATTAACCACAGTTTTCTTGAACCTCCCACGGGCAGCACAATTGTGCGGGAAATAGAGCAGGCCATAGGTATTCCGGTGATTATTGATAACGACTCGAGCCTGATTGCCCTTGCCGAATTGAAATGGGGCGCTGCCAAGGATAAGCAGCAGGTAATGGTGATTAATATTGGCTGGGGTGTTGGATTAGGCATTATTGCTGATGGCAAGTTATTCAGGGGTAAACAAGGCTTTGCAGGCGAGTTTAGCCATATACCCATTTTTGACAACAACAAACAATGCAGTTGCGGCAAATACGGCTGCCTTGAAACCGAAACTTCAATGATCGTGGTGGCGCATAATGCCATTAGCGGTCTTAAAGAGGGCAAACCATCCTTGCTTAAAGATTTGTCAGAAGAAAATATAGAAGATGCCACACGAAAAATAATTGAGGCGATAAAAAGCGGCGATAAGTTTTCCATAGAAATTTTGTCCAAATCGGCTTATCAGATTGGGCGTGGTGTGGCCATATTGATTCATTTATTAAACCCCGAACTTATCGTGATCAGTGGCATAGGTTCGCTTGCCGGCAGGGCGTGGATGGCACCCATACAACAGGCCATTAACGAACACTGCATCCCAAAGATTGCTGAAAACACAGAGATCGCGATCTCATCACTTGGCTATAATGCCGAACTGATTGGCGCCACGGCTTTGGTAATGGACAATTATGAAAACCTGAAACAGCCGCAACTATTAAAACCAGCCTGATACATACCCATAGTTTCTCAAAAATTAAAAATAGATAAATATGAAAAAAACGATCAAACAACTACTGTTTTCAGTTTTGATGAGTTGCCTGGCGCTCTTTGCCTATGCACAGCAACGAACCATTACAGGAACAGTAATGGATGAAAATGGATCACCTTTGCAAGGGGTTTCTTATATTGTTGTGGGAACGCCAATCGGTGGCATTACTGACGAAAGTGGTGCGTTTAGTGTGGCTGTAACAGACAATAACGCCGTACTGGAATTTAGCTTTGTTGGCTTTCAAACAAAGCAGATTACGATTGCTGATCAAACAGTTTTAAATGTGGTACTTTTAAAAGGTAGCAGCCAGCAAATGGAAGAAGTGGTGGTGACCGCTTTGGGCATCAGAAGAGCCAGTAAATCTCTGGGTTATGCGGTTCAGGAAGTAAAAGGTGAGACGCTGGCAGCCACAAGAGAGCTGAACGTGGCCAATGCTTTAAGCGGGCAGGTAGCAGGTTTGCAGGTAATCAAATCCAGCAACGGCCCCGGCGCCTCATCCAAGATCATCCTGCGCGGGTTTAACTCCTTAACCGGAGACAACCAGCCGCTGGTGGTGGTAGATGGTGTTCCTATTTCCAACTTCACCGGCCAGTCAAATTCTGATTACTGGAACCCATCGCTGGATATGGGTAACGGCCTGTCTGACCTTAATGCAGAAGACATTGCAAGCATTTCTGTTTTAAAAGGCCCATCTGCAGCCGCTTTATACGGTACACGCGCGGGTAACGGTGTAATATTGATCACTACAAAAACAGGCCGTTCGCAAAGAGGCGTAGGCATTACCCTAAGCTCATCCGTAGGTTTTGAAAGGCCTTTTATGATACCTGATATGCAAAACTCGTTTGGACAGGGAAGTAACGGCATTGCAGATCCTGCATCTTTATCAAGCTGGGGACCAAAAATTGGCAGCAATGTTACGCATTGGGACAGCACCAGAGGCCCGTCTTCAGCTTTTGATAATGTAGACAGGTTTTTGCGCACCGGTATTGTTTCTAACCAAAACATTTCTTTGCAGCAGCTTTATAAATCCACTTCGGTATATGCATCGTATAACAGGGTAGATAACCTGAGCATGATCCCCGGAGCCAAACTGATCAGGAATAACATTACAACCAGAATGGTTTCTAAGTTCATCAATGATAAAATGACCTTTGATGCCAAAGTGCAATACAACAATACAGATGCAAGAAACCGCCCATTAGGCGGCCCCAACGTAAGCAACAACGCGTTTGCCATGTTGTACCTTTTCCCAAGATCGGTAGACATTACAGGGTTTAGAAACATGCTGAAGCCTGATGGCACCATGCGCTGGTTTGGCAACCCCGAAAGCCAGGGCATCAACCCCTACTGGGCTGAAAAATATCGTTTGAATAATGATATCAGAGATCGTTTCATCATGAATGGTTCGGTAAAATATGACTTTACGGAGTGGCTGACTGCAGAGATCAGAGCCGGTGCCGATATGTACACCACAAACTCTGAAGCCAAAACCTATGGTGGCAGCCCGCTCACCACTTCGGGCCGCTTTAGTATGGGTAAAGAAACCTTTAGAGAAACCAACTACAGCGGTATGATCACTGCTAAAAAAGATGACCTGCTTGATAGGCTGGGAGGTTCTTTAATGATTGGCGGCAACCTGATGAACCAGGAATTTAGTTCTATTTCCGGTGATGCCGGAGAATTGGAAGTACCTAACCTGTTTTCTCTGAACAATAGCCGTTCCAACCCAGGCGTGGGGCAGGGCTTTTATCAAAAGAAAATTAACTCCCTGTATGGCGCCGCACAATTAAGCTATGATGAGTTTCTGTTCTTAGACGCTACATTCCGGAATGACTGGTCATCTACTTTCAGCCCCGAAAACAGGTCTTTCTTCTATCCTTCTATAAGCACATCGCTGGTTTTTTCTGAACTGATGGAAAGAGGCGGCAACTCCCCCACATGGTTCAGCTATGGTAAACTAAGGGCTTCTTACGCATTTGCCGGTAACGATTTGGGCGCTTACGAACTTTACAATACCTATTGGATTGGCAAAGACCCCAACGGTGTGACCACTGCAGGAAGAAACCCGACTTTATATAACGACAGTGTAAAGAACGAATTGATCAGGAATATTGAACTTGGTACAGAACTTAGGTTTTTCCAAAACCGGCTGGGCATTGACTTTACTTATTACAAATCCAATGCATTCAACCAGTTGCTAAACCTGCCTATGGACCCCTTGAGCGGCTACAATGCACGTAAGGTAAATGCAGGTAATATTCAAAACCAGGGTATTGAACTTGTGATAAACGGTCAATTGTTCAGAGATCCGGAAGGATTTAGCTGGAACACGATCCTTAACGTGGGCAGGAACAGGAACAAGATCATTGAGCTTTCACCTGAATACGGCATTACAGAATATACGCTTGGCGGATTTGACAACGTGTTTGTAAAAGCCATCCCCGGTGGTGATTATGGAGACATTCAGGGTGCTAAATACTTAAGGGTAACTGATCAATCAAGCCCTTATTACGGCCAGTTATTGTTAAACAGCAGCGGTTTGCCACAACTGGGTGAGCAACGAGCATACCTAGGCAACCAGCAGGCAAAAGCGCTGGTGGGCTGGACAAACAATTTAAGCTACAAAAATGTATCCCTATCCTTCCTTATTGATGGCAGGTTTGGCGGTCAAATATTCTCTGGCACCTCACTGGCCATGCAGCTTTCGGGTACAGCCGCTAACACGGTTGTAAATGGAGACAGACAACCAATTTTGGTTGAAGGCGTACAGGCCATCAGGGCGCAGGATGGTACCATTACCGGTTACCAGGAAAATACTACAACAGTAACGCCACAGGTTTACTGGCAAAGCATTCCCGGCAACTTAGGCTATGGCGAAAGAAACATTTATGATGCGACCAACGTTCGCCTGCGTAACATTCAGCTTAACTACCAATTGCCGCAATCGTTTGTACAAAAAACGGCCATGCAAAGTGCAAGAATTGGTATCTCGTGCAACAACGTGTGGATGCTGAAAAGCCACATGAACGGTATTGATCCCGAATCTGTTTTTGCAACAGGAACCAATGCTGTAGGTTTTGAAAACCTTAACGCGCCTACATCTCGCACGCTATTTTTGAATTTATCCGTAACATTCTAAATAATAAATTCTATGAGACAAAATATTATAAAATTTTCATTGATCGCTTCGCTGTTTCTTACCGGCGTATCGTCATGCAGCAAATTCGAAGCCATCAATACCAACCCTGTTGCCGCCAGTGGCGACCAGGTGCAGGTAGAATACTTTATTAACAACTCTATTGTTGGCGCACAGCAAGACCCTCACATTGCAGAACGTGTTTTTGTTCTGTACTGGAAAACTGCGGCGCGGCATCACTTATCTACAGGTATAGCCGGTGGCAGTACTGACGATGGATGGTCATCTGATTACTGGCGCTATGCGTCGGGCTGGCTTAACTCCATCAACACCGCCGTGCAGGTGGGGGAAGAGCAAATAGAGAAAGGAACCAATAAGCTGTATACCAACAACATGATTCAGATCGCGCGCATTTGGAGGGCTTATCTTTTGTCAGAACTGTCAGACAATTTCGGCCCCGTAGCCATTGATGCTTTTAAGGGCGTAAACCCGCAGTATGTAAGCGTAAAAGACGTGTATTACTATTTGCTGGACGAACTGAAAGACGCGAACAGCAAAATTGATGTAAGCCTTCCCAAGCCTACCATCACCAATGAAGATAAGATCTCTTTCAGCTACCGCTACGATTATGCAAAGTGGAAGAAATTTGCCAACTCTTTAAGAATGCGTTTTGCCATGCGTATTGCAGAAGTAGATGCTACAAAAGCAAAACAGGAATTTGAAGAAGCAGCTGCTACAAATGATTTCATCAAAGATGCAGCCGACGTATTTGATGTTCAGGAAAAAGATGGCTGGGATCCGTTAACCGGCGTAATGAGCCGCCCGTGGAACTCTCAGATACTGTCTGCCACTTTAAATAATATTTTCTTAAACCTGGGTGGCATCAAATCGGCCGACCAGGGATTACCTGCCGATATGCAGAGCTACATCAAGCCTGCCAATTACATTGGCCTTCGTTTCCCGGATCATTATCCAAGCAAAACAAACGATCCTACCGTGGGCTACAGGTTTGATGGCCTGCCTGAAGTAATTGACCCCAGGGCTTACAAAGCATTTATCATTCCCGGCTGGTTCTCTAACCCCGATATGGCAAATAACGTGGGTGGTTATGATGTAACCGTAAGAAACCTCCTGGATGCGGCTGGCGAGGTTCAAAAAACAATTGAGAGTAAATACACCTGGAATGCCGCACCCGTTGGTGACTGGGGCGCAAAAGGCACCAGGAACCAGGTTCGTAACTGGACGGGCGCCAACCCCATGCTGGCAAAGCGGTTTAGAACCAGCACCAACAAACGCATCTTTTTTGCTAACTGGGAAAGCTATTTCCTGATTGCGGAAGCTGCTGTAAAAGGCTGGACTGTTCCCATGAGCGGAAAAGCTGCCTACGAAGAAGGTATTAAAGCCAACTTTGCATACTGGGGCGTTTCGCCACATGCCTCTGCTTACCTTACTTCCACTTCTTATAACAGAAACGGCACTTCTGTTAGCTGGGATCATACAACAGAACCTCCTAACACATACACAATGCAGTATGCAGATGGAATGACAGGTACGCCTGGCACGGTTACCATTTCTTACCCCGTTAATAATATTTATAAAAACGGAACTGTGAGGAATGATCTGCTTACCAAGATCATCACTCAAAAATATATTTCAATGGTACCGTGGTTACCATTAGAAGCATGGAGTGATCACAGAAGGCTTGGGTTGCCGTTCTTTGAAAATGTGGCAATTGAAAATGCATTGCCGAATTTACCGGCTTTAACCAGCAACAACTACACCACAAATCAGGTTAATTTCTTCCCACAAAGGTTGAAATACCCCACTGCTTTAGTTGTTGGCAGCCCTGATGGTTATAACCAGGCTGTAGGACTTTTGGGTGGAGCAGATAATGTGTTCACACCACTATGGTGGGCTAAAAAACAATAACTCAGGTTCGTCATAACTATGGCCGCACCAAAGCAATTTTGGTGCGGCTTTTTTTTCAGAAAAATGTTAACGCTACATGCAAAATGTATTTGATACAAGAATGCAGAGCTTTCTGCATTTTATCGTAATTTTAGACCCTTACAAAATAAAGTCTATCCACAGCCCATGCGTAATTATTTAATGGCCATATTCATCATTACGGTAACGTTTGTTTCTTGTAGCAAAGATGAAGTTCCCAACGGCCCCACTCCGCTTCAAACCAATATATCCATTCAAAATCTTAATGTGAGCTACGGCTCGGCACAGTTACAAAAAATGGATGTGTACCTGCCGGCAAACAGAACAACCACTACTACAAAAGTTCTTTTTTTAATACACGGCGGCGCCTGGATGATTGGAGATAAATCTGCCCAGGATTTTTCACCGG
>JAFAFV010000116.1 GCA_023423285.1 Bacteroidota bacterium | reverse complement strand
TTCTCGGCACTGAACCAGATCATGGAAGCTTTACCAACGATATGCGTTTCAGGTACAAAGCCCCAAAAGCGACTGTCCTGCGACTGGTGGCGATTGTCGCCCATCATCCAGTAATAATCGTATTTAAATGTATAGTTGCGGGTTTCAGCACCATTTATAAAGTATTTGCCATTTTTTTCCTCAAACGTGTTGTGCTCGTAAGTTTCGATAGCACGTTTATACATAGGCAGGTTTTCGGGTGTAAGCGTGACGCTTGCTCCTTTTTTCGGAATCCAAACGGGTCCATAGTTATCTCTCGACCATTTGTGTTCATTGTCGTAATACGGAAACATCATGATGGATTCACTGGAATCTGCAATTTCTCTTTGAATGGAAGCAGCATCTACTACAGGCAGTTTCCTGAGTATTTCGAGTTCAGAAGGTGATACATTAACTTTATACATGCCTTGCGCACCGCCCTGCAAATCGCCACCAGGGGTTTGTGTGGTGATTCTGATACCGGCACTTCTAAGATCTTCCTCACTTAGTACCGCGTTGTTTTTGGTTCTAAAAAAATAATAGGTGGCCGATGTAGGTGGAACTTTAGCCCGTTGATCATTGATGAATACAATACCATCTACTATTTTTAATGTTTCTCCTGCCACTGCCACACAGCGCTTGATGTAGTTATCAGTTTTGTCAATCGGGTGAACTACCACAGGAAATTGGTCAGGACTATTCAGCACATTTTGCGAGTTGGGATCGCCCATTTGTGCATACCTTTTTACGTCTGCATAAGGGTTGAGCGATTCAAAACCATCGGCGTGAATGACTGTATCGCCCAGTGGGAAATTGAACACCACACAATCATCACGCTTTACCGGGGATGCGAACCAGCGGATATATGGTATTTCAATGGCGGTAGAATACGATTTTGTATTAAAGACCGGCGTATAATTATGTATGAAAGGAATGGAAAGAGGTGTGTTGGGAATGCGCGGGCCGTAAGCAAACTTACTAACAAAAAGAAAATCCTTTACCAGCAGTGTTTTTTCCATGGAGCTTGATGGTATGGTATAAGCTTCAAATACGAAAGTTCTGATAAGCGTGGCAGCCACGATGGCAAAAACAGCCGCGTCCACCCACTCGCGCCAGCCAGGTTTACTGTGATTTTTTACACCTTCGGGGCCAATAAAGCGTGCATCTTTATGCCTGGCAAGCCAGGGAAAATAAAAAGGCGCCAGCAACGCGGCAGCGGTATGGTCTAAAAAAGAAAAGCGGCAAAACACTTTAGCAAACTCTATAAATATTCCCGGAGTAATGAACCAGCCTACCACAGGGATAAACTGCCAGAACACCCAATGCTTTGGCCTTTGGGCAATATCCTGCATCACCCATGTATTGTAAAACGGTACATAAGCCTTCCACGATTCACGTCCGGCTTTTTTAAAAAGCCTGGCTAATCCAAAAGAGGGGAGAAGAACTAATAAGAAGCTAATTAAGTAAATAACAAGTAAGTGCTGTAACGGCATCAAATAATCATTTAAAGCAGCAAATGTATTACAATTTATATGAAAATGAGGTATAGTATCAATTATTAACAATTACCGGTTTCGGGAAATCAAAGACCCCTCAAACGCTTTGCTGAAAACGCTTACAGCTTTGTATCCTACATTTTAGGAAATACATGTTGGTGCTTATATTTTTATTAAATTTATCGCGTTGATAAACTAAACTTATTCATCATGTATTGTAAAAAACTGCTTCTCATCATTTCGTTTTTCTTTTCCATTGCTTTATATGCGCAGGACACAGCGCTGATTAAAAACCTGGTTGCTGATGCAAAGCAAAGCTCTATGTTGGAAAAGCTGGGCACCCAACTCACAGATCGGATAGGGCCAAGGCTTGTAGGCTCATCGCAAATGAAAGCAGCTCATGACTGGGTGATTGATACTTATAAAAGTTGGAGCATACCTGCAGAAAACCAACAATACGGTCAGTGGCAGGGCTGGGAGCGGGGCGTTTCGCACATTGATATGATGCACCCGCGGGTGCAAAGTTTGCGCGGCACACAATTGGCATGGAGCCCCAAAACCCCGGCTAATGGTATTACCGCAGAAGTGGTGATGATCCCGTTTGCGGCAGACTCTCTCCAGTTTTTAAAACAACTCGCATCTGTAAAAGGAAAGATCGTGATGATCAGTATGCCGCAGCCTACCGGCAGAACAGACGATAACTGGGAAAAATTTGCCAGAAAAGAATCGTTTGAAAAAATGAAGGCGGAGCGCGAAAAGCAAACCGCTGACTGGCGAATACAAATGGCACGTACCGGCTATACAGAACGCACCATACCGGCTGCACTGGAAAAAGCCGGCGCTGCAGGAGTCATATCATCGTACTGGAGCCGCGCTTACGGCTCTAATAAAATATTTGGCGCTAATACCAAAACCATCCCGGTAGTTGATATTTCGCTGGAGGACTATGGAATGCTTTACCGGCTGGTGCGTGATGGTCACAAGCCTCGGGTGCGTATCATGGCCGATTCAAAAAACACGGGTTGGCAACCAACATACAATACAATGGCGATGATCAAAGGCGTTGAAAAGCCCGGGGAGTACGTGATGCTTTCAGCACACCTTGATTCGTGGGACGGGGCCACCGGCGCTACAGACAATGCCACGGGCACCATTATTATGATGGAAGTCATGCGCCTGCTGAAAAAGTGGTATCCCAATCCTAAACGAACGATTATTGCCGGCCACTGGGGCAGTGAGGAACAGGGCCTGAACGGCTCGCGGGCTTATGTGAAAGATAACCCACAAATTGTAAAAAACATACAAGCGGTATTTAATGCAGATGGAGGAACAGGCAGGCTGAACTTTATTAATGGTGCTGGCTTTTTGCACGGCTACGATTTTTTAAGCAGATGGCTGTCGGCTATACCCAGGGAAATAGGTTCAGAAATACAGGCTTATTATCCGGGAACGCCATCATCTGGCGGGTCAGATAATGCTTCCTTTCTTCCGGCAGGTATTCCATCCTATTATCTCGGCACGGTCAATTGGGATTACGGAACTGTAACCTGGCATACCAACCTGGATACTTATGATAAAATTGTTTTTGATGACTTGAGGGCCAATGTGATCGCCACGGCTATACTGGCCTACATGGCAAGCGAAGAACCGGAACTTGTGCCGCGCGACAGGATCATACTGCCGGGTAATATGAAATGGCCCGAAGCCCGGGACGCCATCAGGAAAGGAGGAGAGTAAAAGATTGCCATGACTGTTGCGTTTCGTAAACTTTATGCGTTATAAACAGTAAAGCGTATTCATGAAGCCAATCTTCACTATTTTAATGCATATCGTGCTAGCGGGTATGATGTTTACTGCCTGCAGCAAAGCGCAGGAAGCAAAGTCCACCCAAGATATTAATTTTAGTATCGGAGCAAGCGGCACTGTTACTAATGCAACGATCGTTCAGGAGGATCAGCGCAAATGTATGTGCTGTGGCGGTTATTTTTTAACCATCAACGGCAAAAAACCTATTGCCGGCCAATATTTTTTGACATATGATTTTCCCGGCGGCTATAAACCCACTTCATTTCCTGTAAAAGCTTATATTGAGTGGGAAAAAGATCCCAAAGCATGTATTAACGATAAGGTAATCATCAAACGCATTGTTATTATAAAATAAGCTAAGCCTCTTATTCCATTTTACTAATGCTATGAATTAAAAAAAACCGGTTCACGCTGAACCGGTTTTCTCGTTTATGTATAATTTTTATACGCGTTCAAAAGCGCTGAAAAAGAAATTACCTTCAATCGCTGCGTTCTCATCACTGTCACTGCCGTGCACTGCATTTTCTTCAATTGATACTGCAAATTGTTTGCGAATGGTTCCTTCTGCGGCATTGGCCGGGTTGGTGGCGCCAATCAGTTCGCGGAAAGAGGCAACAGCATTATCTTTTTCTAAAATAGCAGCAATGATGGGGCCGCGGCTCATATAAGCCACCAGGTCGTTATAAAAAGGCCTCTCTTTGTGTACAGCGTAAAATTCTGCTGCTTTTTCGGGTGTTAATTTAGTTACTTTCAATGCGATTAGCCTGAATCCTTCCTTTTCAATACGGTCAATTATCTGCCCCGCATAACCTTTTTCCATTGCGTCGGGCTTGATCATTGTAAATGTACGATTACTCATAATTATCTGTTTAATTTGGGTGGCGAAGGTACAAAAAGATAATCATCAGCATAAAGGTTTATTTTACCTATTTTTGCGCCTCTTGAATGAAACCAATTTCTGAGATATATTCTCTTTTACAGCAGCCTGCAAAGGTGTTTATTACCATGCATCAGAAGCCTGATGCCGATGCAATGGGCTCTGCGCTGGGGCTTTACCATTTTCTTGTAAAACTAGGCCATGACGTAACGGTGGTTTCGCCAACCAACTGGGCCAACTGGCTCAACTGGATGCCCGGCTGTAAAAGCGTGATCAAATTTGATAACAACAGGCAAAAGGTAGAAGATATCTTAAAAACTACGGACTATCTTTTTTGCCTCGATTTTAACATTTTTCATCGTACCAAATACCTGGCGCCGCTGCTTAGTGAAGCCGAATGCATTAAAATACTGATCGACCACCATCAAGAGCCTGACCTGGCTTCTTTTGATTACGGCAACAGCAACGTCAATAAAAGTTCTACCAGCGAAATGATCTACGACCTGATCGTGGATTCGGGCCACGCGCACCTGATTGATGTGCCGATTGCCGAGTGCATTTATGCTGGTGTGATTGCCGACACAGGCTCTTTCAGGTTTGCTTCTACAAAAGCATCTGTTCACCAGATGGTGGCACACTTAAAACAAACGGGCTTTGACCATGCCAAAGTGCACAGCGACCTGTTTGATAATTTTATGGAAAACCGCCTGCGCTTTATAGGCCACGTACTGAGCAACCGTTTGGAATTTATTTATGAGTACAATGCCGCTTTGATATACGTTTCAAAGCAAGACCTTATGAAGTACGAGATTAAAACCGGTGATACCGAGGGCATTGTGAACTTGCCACAGGCCGTACAGGACATTAAACTGGTAGGAATGGTTGTGGACAGAGATGAGGAAAGAAAATGGAGCTTTAGAAGTAAAGGTAACTTTGATTGCAATACATTTGCACGAACTTATTTTAACGGTGGAGGCCATTATAACGCTTCAGGAGGAAATGCCAAAGAGAGCCTACAGGAAACCATTGAAAAATTCAAACTTGCTTTAAAAGAAAATGAACATCTTTTACAATAACACAATACAATTAAAAAATCACAAATGAAACGTTTACACATTTTGAGTTTAGTAGTTTGCGCAGCGCTTGCATTTACAGGCTGTAAGGACGCCGACTATAAAACAACTGCGAGCGGCCTGAAGTATAAGCTGATTGACGGGGGCAGCAAAGACAGCACTAAGGAGGGCGATGTTTTGAAAATGCATGTCACCCAAAAGATCTCAGGCACAAAAGACACCATGCTGACAGATACCTACGGAAAACTTCCTGCTTTTGTAAAAATACAAACCCCGCCTCCAGGCCAGCCGGTATATGGGCCAGACGAACTGTTTAAACATATGAAAAAAGGCGATAGCCTTGTAACTGTAATTTATGTGGATTCGCTGATTAAAAAGGGCCTTGCACAGGAAGCCCAAATGCCTCCTTACATTAAGAAGGGTGATAAGATCACTTTCACTTTTAAAGTAATTGAAGTTTTTAGAAATGACAGCCTTGCACAGGCAGATTACCAGAAAGAAATGGAAAGAGATGCGCCGCGCCAGAAAAAAGAGCAGGAAGAAATGATGAAGAAAATGCAGAAAGACAGTGAAGCTGCGCTGAAAAAAGAAATTGATTCACTAACAAAAGCAGGCGCAGTTGCCAGGCAGGAGCAGGAAGTAAGCGGTTTCTTAAAAAGCAAAGGGATTAATGCTACTAAAACTGCACTGGGCACTTTTGTAAAAATTGACAATGCCGGCACAGGTGCACAAGTGGCTGATGATAAATTTGTTACCGTAAAATACACTGGCAAAAAATTATTGGCCGACAGTACGTTTGAGTCTAACTCATTTACCATGCCTATCGGAAGAGGTGGTAGCATTCCTGGTTTTGAAGACGGACTGAAGCAGTTTAAGAAAGGTGGAAAAGGAACTATCTACATCCCTGGTTACCTGGCTTACGGTAAAAACAATCCTCCTATTTTCAAACCTTACGAAGCATTAGCTTTTGAAGTGGAAATTACCGACGTAAGCGATACCGAACCGGCTCCACAACAACCGCCTATGCCACAGCAGTAGATTTATTTTTCTATTCATATTAAACCGCCCCATGGCGGTTTTTTTTGTGGCTGTATTAAATGCATTTGTCAGCCGGAACTTCAAAAGGGGGATTACTTCGCCAAACATCGTCGGCTAAAGGTGTTTTTGAAAAATATATTGGCATAAGTGTTGTAATACATTCAATAAGCATTACAACGAAAATTCAACACACATATGGCAGGCATCAAACGTTTATTAACTAGCTTTTTAAGATACATTCAAAGCTTTTTTACCTCAGTAAATTTTGGCGACCTTGTGCGCAATCAAAAAGCACAGGTGCTTGATGTAAGAACAAATAAGGAGTGTGAAGATTTCGGCTGTATTCAAGACTCTATCAATATACCGCTTGAAAACTTGCGGCTGGAGTTGTCAAAGTTAGATAAAGATAAACCGCTGATTATTTGCTGTGGAAATGGTATGCGCAGCGGCCTGGCCAGGCAAATTTTGTTAAACGCAGGTTTTAAGGCCGTGTACAGGGGCGGTTCGGTAGATGGACTAAAACGTAAATTAAAAGCCAGTGCCTGATACATTTTCTGATCTGATTAATGGAGACAAACCTGTTCTCGTAGATTTTTTTGCTGAGTGGTGCGGACCCTGCAAAATGATGAAACCAGTGCTGGAACAACTGAAACAAAAAGTGGGTGCCAGTGTCACTATAATAAAAGTGGATGTAGACAAAAGTCCCCGGGCGGCCGCGGCTTATGGCATACAGGGCGTACCTACGCTCATCTTATTTAAAAAAGGAAACATTGTATGGCGGCAAAGTGGTGTGGTACAAGCAGGCCAGTTGGAGCAGGTAATCAAAGCGCATGTGTAAAATTACCAGCCACTCGCCAACACATCTGCAATATGCATGGTCTTAATGTTCAATCCTTTCCCGTCAATATAACCTTGCTGGTGCATCAGGCAGGATAGGTCAGTACTAATAAGGTATTGAGCGCCCGTATCTGCCGCATGCTCTACTTTTTGTTCTCCCATATTTACAGATATAGAAGGAAACTTTACGGCAAACGTGCCGCCAAAGCCGCAACAGGTTTCAACATCCTTCATTTCTTTCAGTGTAAGTCCTTTTACATTTTCCAGCAAAATGCGAGGCCCCTGTTTAATGTGGCATTCTCGCAAGGCGGCACAACTATCGTGATAAGTGGCCACACCATTTAGAGTGGCGCCCGTGTCTTTAACATTCAATACTTTTAAAAGAAACTCGGTAAACTCAAAAGTTCTGGTGCCCAGGGCTTTCACTTCGTTATGAACGGAAGAATTATCGAACAGTTTTCCATAATAATTTCTTACAAAACCCACGCAACTCGCGCTTGGTGCCACAATATAATCAGCTCCTTCAAAGTCTTTGATGAACTTGGAACAAACGGCTTTGGCTTCATTCCAAAATCCCGCATTAAAAGCAGGCTGGCCACAGCAGGTTTGTTCGGTATTGTAATGAACCTTACAGCCAAATTTCTCAAGAATCTTAACCATGTTAAACCCAGTTTGAGGGTATAGCTGATCTACAAAACAGGGTATGAATATGTGAACGTTGTACATTATATCAGAGGTTGATTCAGGTAACAGAATTCTTTGTCAAATATAGCGACAATCTGTTTGTTGTATAGCTTTGAAGTTACCCTCCGTTCGAATTTTATAGAACCTGATCGTTTAATCAATCATTTTTAAAGCGGTAATAGCCGCTTCTTCGCCTTTGTGACCATGCATGCCACCAACGCGTTCGGTCGCCTGCTGCTCATTCAAAACGGTAAGCACACCAAAAATGGTGGGAACGGGAAGCATCAGGTTGAGTTGTGTAATACCATCTGTTACAGCGCGGCACACATATTCAAAATGCGGGGTATCGCCCTGTATTACACAACCCAACGCTATATAAGCTGAGGGAAGGTTGAGTGATTCTTTGGCTTTCGTCCAGTGTCTTTTTATGGCAAAGGCAATTTCCACAGCGCCTGGCACCACAATGGTTTCAGACTGTATGTTGTGTTCGGCAAAAACTTTATGGCAGCCGCTCTCCAGTTCATCGGCTATGTGAGCGTTCCATTCTGTTTTTACTATAACGATAAAAGCATCCTCTTTCAGGATGCCCTTATGCAATAATATATTGTTGCCCTGTGATGCCATAGTTAATTCACCTGGTAAACGCCCAGTTGCGCCAGATATTTGTCTGCTTCAAAACCCTGTTGGGTACGTGGGTATTTTTGTTTCAGTTCTTTATAAAGTGTGATCGCTTCGTCTTTATTATTTAAAACATGCTGCGCCAGGTAAGCCGCGCTAAACAACGCCTCTGCAGATGCCATTTGATCTTCTTCAAAATGACGGGCAGCTTTTTTGTAATAATTCAAAGCCTCGGAGCCATTACCCAGATCGCCGTAAGCATCGCCTAAAAGTTTGTAAGCTCTTTGCTGTACGGGTTTTGAGTTGGTGCTGAATTTTTTCAGGTGATCTACCGCTTTTTGGTTTTGATTGAGTTTAAGGTAAGATACACCCGCATAATAATTAGCCAGGTTGCCCATGGGCGTGCTGCTGTAATTTTGGGCTATTTTGATAAACCCGGGATTAACGCCGTCGCCATTAAGCGCCAATTGAAAGGAGTCGAGTCTGAAGTATTCTTCAGCTTTAAAACTTTTATCCTGTGCTTCTGCAATTTTTGGCTTTTGAACAAAATTCTTATAAGCTAAAAATCCTCCAACCAAAAGGATGAGCGATCCTAGAATAATGACGGTAATCTTGCCGTTCTTGTTCCAGAATAATTTAGCCTTATCTATTATTTCCGCAGCATCATTTTGATCATTTTCTGCCTGATGCTTAGTCTTAGCTGCCATTTTAATACTTAAATTTTAATAATTAATCTACAATAAACGGATAGTTCTGGTCTACATACACATCCTTCAGCACTTCGTCATCATTTGGCCAGGGGCTTTCTTCAGCAAATTGTACGGATGCGTTTACTACTTCATCACACCTGTCATCAATCACTTTCAGCTCCTGTTCGGTTACCAGGTTGTTGTCGAGCATATATGTTGTAATCTGTGTAATAGGGTCTTTCGATTTGTATTCTTCCACCTCATCTTTAGTGCGGTATTTTTGCGGGTCGCTGATGGAGTGGCCTTTATAGCGGTAGGTATTAATTTCCAAAAGGGTAGGGCCGCCTTTTTCACGCGCTCTTTTTACTGCTTTAGCCACAGCATCGTGCACGGTTTCGGGGTGCATGCCATCTACTTTTTCTGAAGGCATATTATATGCAGCGCCAAGCTGGTAAATTTCAGTTACGTTTGAGGTACGCGCTACAGAAGTTCCCATGGCGTAGTTATTGTTTTCGCAGATATAAACTACTGGTAAACTCCAAAGCATGGCCAGGTTAAAGCTTTCGTGCAAAATTCCCTGCCTTGAGGCGCCGTCCCCAAAAAAGCAAAGCACCACGTTATCTGTTTCCTTGTAGCTTTCAGCAAAAGCCAGGCCGGTGCCAGTTCCTATTTGAGCACCTACTATACCATGACCGCCATAGAAATTTTGTTCTTTCCCGAAAAAGTGCATGCTGCCGCCTTTTCCTTTAGCACAACCCGTGGCTTTGCCATACAACTCGGCCATGCAACTATCCACGCTTACGCCTTTTGCAATGGCCAGGCCATGATCGCGGTAAGCCGTAATAAATTTATCTTCAGGCCGGGTGGCTGTCATGCAGCCGGCTGCAATAGCTTCCTGACCCACGTAGGAGTGAAAAAACCCTCGGATCTTGCCTTCCATTTTGTATTTTTCCTCTGCAGTCAGTTCAAACTGCCTGATCAATTGCATTAACTCGTACCAGTATAAGTATGTTTCTTTTGAAAATTTTGTTGCCACAGCTTAAAAATTTGAGTAGCAAAAGTAAGGGAAAATAGGGAATTTAACAGACTGATCTTAAAGCGCCGGCAAAACACGGCATAAGCGCTAATAACAGGGCTGCCAAACACAATTGGGTTGTACATTTTATTAATTGAATACCCGGTTGCACCTAAGTTCAGGTAACATATCACGTGTCAATTCTTGCAGCTACTTTGTTGTAAACTTATAAATCGTTTTTGTTTTGTACGTTTCGCCAGGTCTTAAAACAGTATTGGGAAAAGATGGAATATTGATGGCATTGGGGTGTACCTGCGTTTCAAAACAAAAGCCTGAAAATG
>JAFAFV010000236.1 GCA_023423285.1 Bacteroidota bacterium | reverse complement strand
TAATTATACAAGAATATAAACCAGATACCACGATACGCTCTGTATCCGGACAAAGAAAAATGTTGGTCATTAATATTGATGGTTTGGCGGCAAATGTTTTACAGAATCTAAAACCGCAAACATTAACCAGTTTGCTTCAGCGCAGTAAATACTCCTTCAGCACAGCAACAAATTTGCCCGTGAACAATACATCCGCTTTGGGATCTATGTTTACAGGTAACTATGAAACGAGATTGTGGGACAGTACCTTTTACGCAGTACCTGTAGATACCACCAATACCATACCGGTGCCTTTAAACCTTACTGCCTTTCGTTACATTCATAATGTACATCCAATAAAAAAAATTGCAGCAGTGGCAGACTGGGGCAACCTGGTAAACACCTTATTGGCTGATGCAGATAAAAAAATAGTTACAAACACCGATCTTGAAACAAAAACCAATGTAGAAAACCTTGTTAAAACGGAAAACCTTGACTTAGTATTTGCGCGTTTTTCATCTGTACAAAAAGCGTATAAAGACTTTGGGTATACCACTGGGCCAGAATACGATGCTGCCATTAACCAGGTGGATGGATATGTAGGAGATATTTTAACTGCTCTAAAAAGCCGTACAAATTATCAAAACGAAAAATGGTTAACAGTAATTACCACCACCCAAGTGAGCGACACACTGCTAACTGCAAAGAACTGGGCAGGTTCTCCTGTTAAAATCCCGGGGTTTATTATTGCCCATTATGATGGGTTTACCAGCCAGGATATTACAAAACTAAATCCGGCTATTATTGCAAAAAATGAGGATGTGGCAGCCATGATGTTGTATTGGCTATCAGTTGCAAAACCTACAACCTTATCAAACGGCACATCCTGGCTCGATCGCTTTGAACTGGAATTTTTAACGAAATAATTTTTTAAATACAAATAGTTGAAATGATAAAGTATTTTTTTGGATTAAAGTGGAGTTTGGCAATACTTCTCTTGTTAGGCATTGCCTCATGCGCCAAAGAGAATTTGCCCGATGCGGAGCCTGAGTTAAGTTCCTACAACAAAATATACTTTGTTCAGGCTGGGCTTACAGGAAATATTAATTTTAAAATCTATGTAGATGCCACTAAGCGCGACACATCTTTTAATGTAATGAACGTAACCGTTGGCGGGAATAAGCCTCCCGACCATGATATACCTGTTACTTTCCAAACTCTGGGTCAGGAATATGTAGATGCTTACAATACACAAAAAGGAACTTCCGCAAAATTGTTGCCTAGCGCTAATTACACTCTTCCCAGCAATGTTAAACTTCTTAAAGGCGCTTTGTCAACCGGTACGCTTCCATTAAACATAAAACTGGATGGGCTGTCTAATGGTGAGGTTTATGTTCTACCTGTAAAATTCATTACCAATGATCAGGCTTTTCAAATGGATGAACAACTGCAGATTGCCTATTATGTTTTCACATGTCAATTGCAACCCGTAGGGAAATATATGGGGAATATACCACAGTTAACCGACCCCAGGGCGCGCATATTTGATTTTTATGACGATTTAATGCTGAAAGATACCGTAGGAGATTTATGGGTATACCCACTAAAAGACAGAGAGGTATTAGGCGAACCAGTTAAAGTGGCCTCAGGCTTTGAGAATGTTACATCGCTTTTCTATAATTCTGCCTATAAAAGACTGATAGGGGTTGTTACCTCAGGAAGTTATATTAATTCAATTGTAAGTTGGACTGTTACTAATGTGCCGGACGTACGTATCGGCGATCTTTTATTAACATACAAATCTGCAGATTACGCCACTACTTACTCAAATACTTTTTTCCAGGCACTAAATGGGGCATGGTATGGTGTAAGTACAACAGGCCTTTTTCTATATTTTAATATGAACGCAAGCGCTACATCTGCTACCCGTACTCAAATTGGGAGCGGTTTTAACAGGGATGTTTATAAAGACCCATCTGTGATAAATAACGCTGTTATTACAAACCACCCAACAGGGCTGCTGGTATATCTAATGAACCCCGGCGGCGCTACGTTTAGTGCCAATCGCTGGCAAGTGGGCAACGGTTTTTGGAAGTATAGTAAAATATTTTCGTATCAGATGAAAGATTTGATTGGTGTAAGGGCAAATGGGGACTTAATTCGTTATGCAAACTTTGACATTTATGGATTCTATATTGCCGATGAATAGTTTTTTTACATGGTTAATGTACAATAGATAATAATTTTATATTTTAATATATGATAGCGATGAGAATATTTTATAACTGGCTTATTTTGCTTTTGCTGGCGGGCTTTATGGTTGCATGCAACAAAGACTATATAAAACCTAATGTAGCTTTAGATGAGCAGAAAGCTGCGCCAAGCATTACAGGTTTAAGTACACCCTCCGGTTATATAGGAGATACACTTGTAATACGGGGAAGTTTTCCTGAAGGTGGAGAAGTGATTTTTGGCACCAGAAAACTGGACGTAATAGCAGCCACAGATAAGGAAATTACCGTGGTAGTGCCATATGGAACGGGTAGTGCATTTGTAATGGTGAACGCGGGTGTACTTCGCTCTAATAAAGTAACTTTTACCTATAATCTTCCTGCGCCTAAGCAAGGCATACAAATTGGAGACGACTATTACAGTATTGACACAACTACATTGATGCAGGTGGGGCCTGGTACAGAGTATATGGTATTGAGCCTCTTAGACCGATATGGTTCTAACCATCTTAAAGTACATCTTACTTTCGTTGACGCTAACCATCCCAATCTTTCTTTTAGAGCGGTTTTGGCGCGTGATACGGTTTTGAACGTGGAAACGGTTCCGGCTATGGCAGTAAGGAAAAGCACGGGCGGTTTAAATTACTTTGCCGGTGTAAATGGTGATTTGTTTAACAACACCACTGGTAATGCCAATTTTGGAAGAGTTAATAACAGCTCAATTGTAAACGGACTTATTACGAACATGAATTATCAGGTGCCTGCTTACGCTCCTGTTTACTTCAATGGCAATAAAATTTATTTTGATGATTTTCAATTTTTCTCATTTGTTCAGCTTCCAGATGGAGAAAAAGTTGGTATTAAGAATGTAAACAACGCACGTGGGCAGGATGATTTGATCTTGTTTAACAATGCAAGAGGATTAAGAACGTACACAAATAATTTTGGTACCGAAATGGCTGTCATGCCAATTGGCGGAACCTGGGGCGACTATACCAGCGTACGTGTGCGAGTAAATTATAAAGTAGTACGTGACCAACCCGGAAATACAGCGATACCCCTTGGAGGCGCAGTAGTTTCTGCTCACGATCTCACGGCTATTCCCCTAAATCGTTATGGTGTGGGCGATACTTTAACTATTAGCAACTACGCAAAAAATACGGCTACGGGTGATATTGTTCAGCAAATGGTATCGGGCGATGTAAGAATTCTCACAGATGGCAATATTACAGCTCCTGCAACTACAAAAACTGCAAGAACGGTTATTGGTGCATCAGCAGACAAATCTAAAATTGTATTTTGTG
>JAFAFV010000226.1 GCA_023423285.1 Bacteroidota bacterium | reverse complement strand
TATACGAAGAAGGCAGGCAAAAACTATACATCAACCGCGGCTTTGGCTTTATTGGTTATCCTGGCCGGGTAGGCATTTTGCCTGAAATAACCGTAATTGAACTTACAGGTTGATAAGGAGATAAGTTTAAATGTTTAAAGAATTTATGTGTTCACTAAATACTTATCGTTCCTTTGAACTAATGATTTGTAAATTCAATATTTTTACATTTAATATTTTAAACTTACTTTATGGCAAAAAAGATATTTCTCTTCGCCACGCTGATTATTTTTGCAGCTACTGTTCATGCCCAGTTTCATTTAGGCGCTAAAGCCGGTTTGAATGCAACAAAAATTGACGGGCAATCTTTCAAAGACCAGTTTGAATACAATTACCTGGTAGGCGCTTTTGCAGAAATCGGGTTTGCCAACCGTTTCAGTATCATTCCCGAAGTACTTTTCACCCAGGCCTCTGCCACGCTTGCTGATGGCGTGGACGAAAGTATTTTTAATATCAACCAGGCAAGGGCTAAGCTCAGTTACCTGTCAATACCCATTTTATTGAATGTAAAAGTTGGAGGTCCGCTGCATATTGAACTCGGCCCGCAATACAGCGTCCTTATGAATTCTGATGAAGATTTGCTGAAAAATGGCCAGAATGCTTTCAAAAATGGAGATTTTTCTATGGTAGGCGGTGTGCAGCTACGGCTGAGCAGACTTTGGCTTACCGGCCGATACCTGGTAGGGTTAGACAATATCAGTGATTTGCCCGACAACAGTAAATGGAAAAAACAAGCCATACAGGCCACGGTAGGATTTGCGATTTTTTAAATGAGAATTTGGTCAGTTCATCCTCAGTATCTTGATGCAAAGGGACTTGTAGCGCTGTGGCGGGAAACCCTGCTGGCAAAAAATGTACTTCAGGGTAATACCCGGGGGTATAAAAATCATCCGCAGTTGAAGCGGTTTCAGGCATTAAGCAATCCGGTAGATGCGATCATGCAATACCTGTCTGAAGTTTATACAGAAGCCATGGCCCGTGGCTACCGGTTCGATGCATCAAAGTTCACACTTCCATCCAATCCCATAATCATACCTGTTACCGCCGGGCAGGTAGCTTATGAAAGGCAGCATTTGCTTAGTAAACTTCAAGTACGCGCTCCTGAACGTTATGAAAATCTCAAATACATCTATCAGTTTCATACGCATCCTCAGTTTACAGTCGTGCCCGGCAACGTAGAAGACTGGGAGATCGTTTAAACCCTTCATGGTGATTTTCCTATCAATTTGTTGGTAACTCCTTTTTTTGTCAGCCAATCTTACCGCATTTTTGTGGTGGCATCAATATTGCCATATACCTATCCCAACAATAATTACTAAAAAGCACCTGTATTGGTGACAGTTTGACTATAAAATACTGATGATGAAGTTTGATAAAGTGTTCTTTCGACCTGAAGATGACATGGAGTTCATGCCAATTATTCCGATTAATGAAGCAGAGGGTGATGAGGCGGATGATGTGATCCCCGATGAACTATCTATTTTACCACTTAGAAATACGGTACTCTTTCCCGGTGTGGTTTTGCCCATTACCGTTGGCCGAGATAAAAGCATACAAGCCGTAAACGATGCTTACAAAGGCAATAAACTCATTGGCGTTGTAGCTCAGAAAGACAGCGCTATTGAAGACCCTGAAGCACAGGATCTGGTTACTGTAGGAACGATTGCCCGCATCCTTAAACTGATCAAAATGCCCGATGGCGGCACAACAGTGATTATTCAGGGAAGGAGTAAGTTCATGCTTGATGCCATTACGGTTACTGATCCTTACTTCAAAGCAAAAATAACTCGTATTGCAGAAGCAGAAACACCGCAGGATGCAGACTTTGAAGCGCACATTTCCAATATAAAAGATATTGCCACCAATATCATTCAGCAGTCGCCCAATATGCCGGCTGAGGCTACACTTATTCTTCGAAACATTGAGCGTCCTGCTTTTTTGATCCATTTTGTAAGCAGTAATTTGAATATTACTGTTCCTGAAAAACAAAATCTTTTGGAAATGAGAGATATCAGGGAACGCGCGGTAACCCTGATGCATTTGTTGCAAAAAGAACTGCAATTTGTAGAACTTAAAAATAAAGTAACCAATAAAACCCGCACCGAGCTTGACAAACAGCAACGTGATTACTTTTTGCAACAGCAGTTAAAAAGTATAAAAGAAGAACTTGGAAGTGATACCAATGCGCAGGAGGTAAAGGAAATGCAGAAAAAGGCCGATGCGAAAAAATGGCCCGAAGCTGCTAAAGAAGCTTTTCAGAAAGGCGTTGAAAAACTGGAACGCATGCACCCCAGTACGCCCGATTATTCAGTGGTATACAACCACCTCGATCTGATGCTGGACTTGCCCTGGCAGGAATATACAGAGGATCATTATGACCTGCTAAATGCCAAGAAAACGCTGGATAATGACCATTACGGAATGGCAAAAATTAAAGAAAGGATTCTGGAATACCTGGCCGTGCTAAAACTGAAGGGCGACATGAAAAGCCCTATTCTTTGTTTTCTGGGCCCCCCCGGAATTGGCAAAACCAGCCTGGGTAAAAGCATCGCTAATGCGCTGGGTCGTAAATACATCAGGCTGAGCCTGGGCGGCATACACGATGAAAGTGAAATTCGCGGGCACCGAAAAACATACATTGGTGCCATGCCAGGTCGCATTTTGCAATCGCTGCGCAAAGCTAAAACCAGCAATCCGGTAATTGTGCTGGATGAAATTGATAAGATTGGAAACGATTTTCGGGGCGACCCCAGCAGTGCCCTGCTGGAAGTGCTGGACCCTGAACAAAACAATACTTTTTACGATAACTACCTGGAACTGGAGTATGATTTGAGCAAAGTGCTTTTTATTGCAACGGCCAATACCATTGCTAATGTGCAACCTGCTTTGCGGGACAGGCTTGAAATTATTGACCTGAGTGGTTACGCCATCGAGGAAAAAATAGAGATCGCCAAAAGGCACCTCATTCCCAAGCAAAGAGAAGCGCACGGGCTCAGCAAAAATAGTTTCAGGATGGCTGATAAAGTAATTGAAAGGGTGATTGCCGATTATACCCGCGAAAGCGGTGTGCGGGAGCTTGACAGAGTGCTGGCAGCCATTATGCGCAATCTGGCTAAAAAAATAGCCATGAATGAAAAAACCGGCGGATCATTAAGCGTGGATGACGTGCAGCAAATTTTAGGTAAACCCAAATATAGCAATGATCTGTATAAAACCGTGAATATGCCGGGTGTAGCTGTAGGCCTGGCATGGACTTATGTGGGTGGCGATATTTTGTTTATTGAAAGCACTTTGAGTGATGGCAAAGGCGAGCTTAGCCTTACCGGTAACCTGGGCAATGTAATGAAAGAAAGCGCCACTACCGCCCTTACTTACCTGAAATCAAACGCCAAAAAGTATAAGATTGACACCGATCTGTTTCAAAAGAAAAACATACATATTCACGTGCCTGAAGGCGCCACGCCCAAAGATGGCCCCAGCGCCGGCATTACGATGATGACGGCTATTACCTCGGCACTTACCGGCAAACGTGTAAAACCGTACCTGGCTATGACCGGTGAGATAACGTTGCGAGGGCAGGTATTGCCTGTTGGCGGCATTAAGGAAAAAATATTAGCTGCCAGACGCGCGGGATTGAAAGAGATCATTCTTTGCGCACAAAATGAAAAAGATGTGAGCGAGGTAGAGCCTGCTTTCATCAAAGGTCTTAAGTTTCATTATGTAGATAAAATGGAAGATGTGCTGAAGATCGCGCTGGGGTAGTACATATTTTTTAGAATACCACCAGGTTTTTATAATTAGAAAATAATTAAGTTTTATGGCAAAGCTTACACAACTAAAAACCAAACCTACCGCGGTATGCGTGGATGATTATATTGATAGCCTGGCTCATGAGCAGCGCGAAGACAGCAAAACCATTATTAAAATGATGGAAAAAATAACGAAAGAGAAAGCGCAAATGTGGGGGAACTCAATGATTGGTTTTGGTAATGTGATCTTTACGAGTCCTAAAACCGGGCGGGCAGTAGAATGGTTTAAGATCGGTTTTGCACCACGAAAAAACACTCTGTCTCTGCACCTTATCAATCTCGCACCGCTGGCTGATGATTTAGCTAAGCTGGGCAAACATAAAACCGGTATGGGGTGCATCTACATCAATAAATTGGCAGACGTCGATGTAAAAGTGCTGGAAAGTATAATCAAAACTTCCGCAAACACTAAGTAAAAATATATGCTTACATCAATCTCTCCCAAATTGCCTACGCGTAATATTGACGCCATAAAGAATTATTATATTCAACAATTACAATTCAGCGAACTTGCCGATCATGGCAATTACCTGATCGTACAAAAAGACAATATCGAAATTCATTTTTTTGAGTTTAAAGACCTTAATCCCAAAGAAAATTACGGGCAAGTTTATATTCGCATTAATAATATTGAAGCGTTTTACCAATCGTTGGTCGACAGGCAGATATCCATTCACCCTAATGCAGCCCTGCAAACAAAACCCTGGAACCAAAAAGAATTTTCTTTATTAGATCCTGATAATAATTTACTCACCTTCGGACAAGCAGTTTAAGAGTATGGTTAGTAACAAGCGCACATTGGTTACAAACAATTAGCCTGCTGATTAGTTATTTATAATAGCAGGATTCAGACTAAAAAAAATTATTATGACTCATAAAGTAAAGATCGGGCATTCAGCCTTGGAGGTAGCTCCGATAAATTTTGGAGGAAATGTTTTAGGATGGACCTTAGACGAGAAAGCATCTTTTGAAATATTAGATGCGTTTACCGCGGCTGGTTTTAATTTTATTGACACGGCTGATACTTATGCGTGGTGGGTGAACGGAACCGGAGGGCAGTCAGAAACCATTATTGGTAATTGGATGCGTGCACGGCGCAATCGCAGTAATGTAATAGTAGCAACTAAAGTGGGTTCTCAAACCAAAGAACATCCTGTTGATATCAGCAAAAAACATATTTTAAAATCGGTTGATGAAAGCCTGCAGCGGCTTCAAACAGACTATATTGATCTTTACTACACGCATTTTGACGATGAAAAAACGCCTGTTGAAGAAACTCTTTCGGCTTATGATGAAATGGTAAAAGCAGGCAAAATCAGGTACATCGCGGCTTCTAATGTTTCGCCGTCGAGGCTTGAGGCATCTTTGGCAGCATCAGCACAAAACGGCTTTCCCAAATATGTTGCGTTGCAGCCACTGTATAATATAATGGAGCGCGTAAAATTTGAATCTGAATATGCGCCACTGGTAAAAAAATACAACCTTGGGGTGATGCCTTACTATGCTTTGGCAGCAGGGTTTCTCACCGGTAAATACCGTTCAGAAGAGGATTTGGGTAAAAGTGTACGGGGCGGCGGCGCGAAAAAATATTTAACGGATAAAGGCTTCGCGGTTTTGCAAGCGCTGGATAAAATTTCTGCAAAGCACAACACACAATCTGCAACCGTTTCGCTGGCCTGGCTTCTGTCCAACCCTGTCATTACAGCTCCCGTTGTGAGCGCTACCAGTAAAAATCAGTTACAAACAATTATTGATGCACCTGCACTGCAGTTGGATGCCGAAGATCTGGAGTTGCTGGAAAACGCCAGCGAGCCGCAGCAGTAAAAAATAAAAGGAATGTATTGAAAGCAGTTTGAAAAAATAACTGCTTTCTGTATTTTAAACGCCTGATTTCATAACAATGTTGCTATCTCAACCAGGCCCTGGGGTCAACGTTTCGTTCTTCAACCATCAAAATAAAATCAAGTTTGCCACTGCCGGTTTCTTCATCAGCGCCCACGTTACCCAGGGTTTGGCCACGGCTTACGTTAGCACCTTTTGAAACATTTACAGAACTGAGGTTGCTGTACGCCGTAAAATATTTCCCATGCCTGATGACTACAAACGACATGCTGCCAACGCGTGAGATACTTACCACCTCGCCGCCAAATACGGCTCTTACAGTTGCACCAACGGCAGTAGTGTAGGTAACGCCAGGATTATCGCCCACAATGGAAGGGCCTAAACCCTCAATTTTATAACGTCCGAAACCAAGTGTGATCACACCGTCTACCGGGTGGGGCAGGCGGCCACGGTTTTGGGCAAAGTCGGCATTTAATGCAATATCTTCAGCCTGGTAATTAAGGTAGCCTCCGGCAGGCGGCTTGTTTATAGGCGCGGCTGGCGGTGGTGTGGCCGCAGGTTGATTGACGGCAACCGTTCGGTTGGCCACGATTGATCTGTTGCTACTTTGTGGCACATTACGCGCGTTAATGGATGAGCCACTACCCACTCTTGTAGATTTTGGAAGATTGGTAGGCTTCAATGCATCAGTTGGCGCTTCTTCTGCCGGCGCGGGTAAGGCGCTGCCAGAAGCCGCAATCGGTGGCGCTGTTAGTTCTTTAGCTTTTATATCTGCAAGTGCTTTTTGTTCATTTTCTGCTTGCTGCCTTTTTAGCGCTTCAGCACGTGCTTTAGCATCTGCCGCGGCTTTGGCGCGGGCCTCCTCCTGCGCTATTTTCCTGGCTTCGGCAATTTCACTTCTTACCACGGCTGAAATGCTGCTTCTCAATTCACTGTCGCGCTGCTTTTTGCGGGCAATTTGTTTTTGCAGATCACCTGCCTGAGAAACCAGTGTTTTTGCTACAGAATCCTTTATACTTCTTTGTTCATCCAGAACTACAAATTCGGTTTCCTTAGCTTCCAATGCCAGTTCCTTTCTGTTCTTCGTTGCCCTTTGAAGATCATAACGTTTAGAGATGAGCTCACGGGTTTTTAAAATATCGCCCATTTGCTTTTGCCGGTAATTGCGGTAGCTTTTAAGATAAGCCACGCGCTTTACAGCATCATTAAAATTATTAGATGAAAAAATAAAATTCAGGTAGTCGTAATTGCTGCGGTTTTTATAGGCATAAACAATAGTGCGTGCGTAATGCACTTTCATGGTATCAAGCTGGTTCTTTAGCTTTTTAATCTCCAACGCGCTGTAATAAATATCATCATCCAGCAGGCGCACTTCCCTGCTGATGTTGTTGATGTATTTTTCCTGCAGCTCAATTTTTCTGTTGAGGGCGGCCAGTTGTGCCAGGTTTTCTTTCGACATGCCTTTTACGGCGTTGTACGCATTTTCAATTTGCTGCAGCTCACGCTGTATTTGCCTGCGCTCATTCTCCATTTTGCTTTTGTCGCTGGTGCGCTGCGCCGGCAATTGAATACCTGTAAAAAAAATAATTATAATGAAAAGTGTCGTTCTAATCATGTTTGCCTGTGGGAATTACTGAATAATTCCTGTCATTTTAAAATTATAATTATGGCGTTGTTTTATTTAAACAGTTTTTTGTAACCCGAAGGAACGGAAAAAGGGTTGGAAACAGTTCCGTTAAAGGTATAAGATTTATATTTTAAACCAAGGTCAATATCTGCTTTGTGCATAACCTTTATTTTTCTGGTTTCAGAAAATTGCTTTTCACCCTGCGGTTTGTAATCGCTATATGTAAGTTCGGCTGAGCGGTTCCTTGCTGCGTCCACATCTTCCAGTTTGCTTATCATTGGCAGGTAGCCGGGCATGAGCAATGTGAGCAGGTTTCTAAAATGCCTTGTCTGGCTGCTAATAAGGATGTTGCCCCCTTCCATTACATAACTGCTGCTTTCTTTATCAATAAATATGGGGTTGCCGATCAGCAGGTCCTGCATGGTTGCCAGGTCTACGGGCAGGCCTAGTTGGTCCTGTATAAACCCGATGCTACTGAGCGTGTAAGTTTTTTCCAGCTTGTTAAGAATTTTTACAGAGTCTTTTGTGATGAGGGCGCGTACTACTTCTATACCCAGCGGCCCAGTGGCAGAAAGCCAAACCAACTCGTCTTTTTTCATGTTCAGCTTTACATCAAAATTATAATTCTTGCCTTTGTTGTCCTTGTAAGACACATCTATTTTACCTGAAAATGTATTGTAATCTATTGCGTTCATGTTGTTGAGCACAGAGCTCATGGTTTCCATTGTTACGGCCACGGCTGTATCGGGCGATTGCCCTGGAGGTGCCTGTGTTTTACGCTGTGTGCTGCAAGAGGTGAGGGCAATGGCTATAAAAAATATTAGGGGTAAATATCTCATCAAAATTTATGATTTTAATAATAGTAAATGAAATCTGTTTAGTTCAAAAAACGAAAATAATATATAATTATTGCCTGCACATTTTGCAGCTGACATTAGTGCTTGCCCGTGTGACCAAAACCTCCGCCACTTCTCTCGCTAATATTCAATTCCTGTACGGGTTGCCATTGTACCTGTTCTGTTTTTTGCACCACCATTTGTGCAATCCTGTCGCCGTCTTCAATAATTTGCTCCTCGGCCGATAGATTAATCAGAATTACTTTTATTTCTCCCCGATAATCTGCATCAATCGTTCCCGGGGTATTCAGGCAGGTTAGGCCCTGTTTTATTGCCAGTCCGCTGCGCGGCCTTATCTGTGCCTCATATCCCTGAGGCAATTCAATAAACAAGCCTGTAGGCACTAAAATTCTTTCTAAAGATTTTAATATAATTTTTTTTGATAGAGACGCTCGTAGATCCATGCCGGATGCACCGCCTGTGGCATATGCGGGAAGCGGATGCCGCGAATGGTTAACAATTTTTACTAATAAAACAGGCATGTGAGCAAAGATAAAACCTTCGCACCAAAGCTATACCTGCATTTTATTTAACATTCCTTTAAATGCGCTGCACAATATGTGTTGCTGTAGCTTGCCTCGTCACAAATGCCAGCATAGAAAAAAAGCCGATTTTTGTTTTTTAAAATTGACTATTTGCAAATTCGCTGCAGCCTCATATTTATTATTCTGCCTTTGTTTCTTTATTTTGAAAGCAACGGGCAGGGTGTGCCTGCAAGCAACCTGAGACAAAAAACGATTGCTGTGACCGTGCAAAACAGTATTCAGTTAGACTCTCTGAGTATTATTCCAAATACATTTTATATGGTAGGGGTTGATAGCAGCGCTTATGAACTGGACGCGGTGAACGCGATTCTTACCTGGAAAGCAAAGCTGGCTCTTTCATTCATCGTGGTTCGTTACAGGGTGTTTCCTTTCAAACTAAACAGCAGTGTTCAGCGCATGAATTTTGACAGCCTCGTTATCTATTCTGCTGCGCCAATGCCAGTGCCCCTTGCGCCTAAAGCTACTGATAGAAATTTGTTTGATTTTGGCAGTATCAACGCGCAGGGCAGTTTTGGCCGCCAGGTTGGTTTTGGCAACAACCAAAGTGCGGTTTTAAATTCAAACATGAACATACAACTGAGCGGCTACCTGGCTGATAGCATTGAATTGCAGGCCGCCATCAGTGATAATAATATTCCCATTCAGCCGGATGGCAATACACAGCAGCTTAATGAGTTTGACCAGGTTTACATCCGCTTTAGTAAAAACAACTGGCAACTGAACATCGGCGACCTGGACATCAGGGAAACGAGAAGCTATTTTATGAATTTTTATAAACGCTTGCAGGGTTTGTCATTTCAAACGGCTAATCAACTTACCAAAAATATGCAATCGCAAACCCTTGTGAGCGGTTCGGTGGCTAAAGGAAAATTTACAAGAAATGTATTCAATGGCCTGGAAGGGAACCAGGGCCCATACAGGCTTACAGGTGCGAATAATGAAACTTTTTTTATAGTGCTGGCCAATACCGAAAGAGTGTTTATTAATGGCGAATTGTTACAGCGCGGCGAAGACCAGGACTACGTGATTAACTACAACACGGCCGAGGTGACTTTTACGCCACGCAGAATGATTACCAAAGACAGCCGCATACAAATTGAATTTGAATACGCCGACAGGAATTATTTAAATACCAACATTTTTGCTACGCAGGAGCTGGAATTTAATAAAAGGCTGAAATTAAGGGTGGGTTATTTCAACAACAGCGATGCCAGAAACTCGTCAATCAATCAAACGCTTGACAACCGGCAAAGGCAGTTTTTATACCATATTGGCGATAGCATCCAAAATGCTTTTTATCCTTCTGCCGTGGTGGACACATTTGCATCGGGAAAAATTTTGTATGAAAAAATTTATGACAGCGTGGGCAGCGTGGTGGTCGATTCATTTTACCGATATTCCACAGATGCTACCAGGACTTTATATAACCTCGCTTTTACAGAAGTTGGCTTTGGCCGGGGTAATTATATTGCCGATGCCAATAATGCCAACGGCAAAGTGTTTACTTACGTGCCACGGGTTGATGGGCAGCCTCAAGGGAATTATGAGCCCGTGATGATCCTCATCACACCTAAGCGGCAGCAATTGATGAACCTGGCTGTTGATTACGATATTGGCAAAAGCACGTTGCTGAAAACTGAAGTGGCCGCCAGCAGTTATGATGTCAATACATTCTCGCCGATACACAATGGTGATGATAAAGGCTTTGCTGCAAAAGTATACTTGACTAATACAAAGCTTGTAAAGCAGAAGAACGAACTACAGCTACTGTCATCAGTGGATTATGAGTTTGTTCAGCAAAAATTTCAGCCATTGGAACGGCTTAGAAATGTAGAGTTTACGCGCAATTGGGGTCTGCCGTTACTAATGGAAAAAGCCGATGAAAACATTATAAAGGCATCAGCAGGGTTGAAAAGCAAAACAGGAAACAGCCTGCTTTACCGCTTTACCAATTATAACCGCAGCGATCATTACACCGGGTTTCAAAATGCTTTGTACCAACACACAAACTGGAAGGACTGGATCTTTAACAACGAGTTTGTTATTACTCACTACAGCGGCGCTATTAACAATGGATATTTTTTAAGGCCTGTTGCAGACATTAGTAAAAAGCTGGAATGGCTTGATAACTGGCGCATCGGTGCGCGGTACACGCTGGAAAAAAACAATAGCAGAAGCAGCATTGCCGACACATTAAATGCAACAGCTTTTTCATTTGATACCTATACGCTTTTTTTACGATCAGATGAGGCAAAGAAAAACCGATACGGCATCAGCTTTTTTACAAGAAGTGATCAATACCCGGTACATCAACACTTTGTGCGTGGCGACAGAAGTTATAATGTAAATCTTCAAACAGAAATATTAGCAAATGCTAAAAGGCAGTTTTACCTGAATACTACTTTTAGAAAACTAAAAGTGTATGACAGCACCGTGAGCAGGCAGCAGGAGGACAATACGCTGCTCAGCCGCCTCGAGTACGTGATGAACGAGTTCAACGGTTTTCTTACCGGCAATCTGCTGTACGAAATTGGCAGCGGCCAGGAGCAAAAGCGCGCGTATGCTTACCTTGAAGTGCCACCCGGTACCGGCCAGTATACCTGGATTGATTACAATGAAGATGGTGTGCAACAGTTGAATGAATTTGAGCTGGCGGCGTTTCAGGATCAGGCAAAATTCATCAGGATATTTACACCCACCAACGAATATATCAAGGCCAACTATGTTACGCTCAATTATAGTTTTCAGGTAACGCCCAAAATGCTTTGGCGTGAAGAAGACGCTGGTAAAGCACAAAAGTTTCTATCGCGTATGAGCCTGATGACTTCTATGCAGATCAATAAGAAATCCGGTGCGCAAGGAAATTTTGAATTCAATCCTTTTCAATATAACCTGAACGACAACAATCTTATTACTTTAAATACGATTATTGCCAACACGTTTTCGTTCAACAGGCAAAGCACAGTATGGGGGGTTGATGTGACTAATTTGCGCAACAGCAGCAAAGCATTGCTTACCTATGGTTACGAAAGCCGCAGAAATATTGACTGGACACT
>JAFAFV010000183.1 GCA_023423285.1 Bacteroidota bacterium | reverse complement strand
CTTATAAGGCAGGCCGCAGATGTAATGATAAGCAATGGTTTGGCAGATGCAGGCTATAATTACGTTTGTATTGATGATTGTTGGACAAACGCTCACGAAAAGAATCGCATGCTAATTCAGGATTCTTTGCGCTTAAAAAAGAGGCGGGATTCAAATGATAAAATTTTACCTAATGATTATTTCCCTGATATGAAAGCGATGACAGATTATTTGCATCAAAAAGGTTTCAAAGCAGGTATTTATTCGTCGCCTTCAAAAAGAACGTGTGCAGGTTTTGAAGGTTCTTTTGGGTACGAGGAAAAAGATGCAAAGCAATGGGCGCAGTGGGGCTTTGATCTTATTAAATATGACCGTTGCAGCTACCCTGATGATGCGCTATATCATACGTTAGAACAAGCTAAGTATCCTTATGAAAAACTAGGGCAGGCTTTGAAGACGATAAGCAGGGATATATATTATAGTTTATGCCAGTATTATGGTTCTGAAAAGGATGGTGATGTGTGGAAATGGGGCGGGAGTATAGGAGGTAACTCCTGGAGAACAGGTACAGATATTAATGCTTTTTTGCCAGATGTTTTTAAAGTAGCCCTAAGAAATATACAGTTCGCCGCTTATCAAAAACCCGGGGAATGGAACGATCCTGATTTTTTAATGCTGGGATGGTTAGGAAACAGGAGGACTGGAGGCATTTATCGTACAACTATGCATCCCAATACGCAGTATGCTTATGTTTCATTATGGAGCCTGATGGCATCACCATTATTCTTTAGCAGCCGCATCGATAAAATAGATGCATTTACACTGAACCTGCTTACCAATCATGAGATCATAGCAATCAATCAGGACCCGCTTGGTTTATGCGGCAGATTGGTTACTCTAAATGAAAAACAGTTTTTATTGGTTAAAGAGTTGCATGATGGCGCTACTGCGGTTGGTATATTTAACCGCGATAGTACCGATATGGAAATTAAAATCAACTTAAAGGATATTGGGTTAAAGGAAACATATGATGTACGCGATTGCTGGCGGCAGGTACTTATTGGCCATGACCTGTCATCCTTTCAAACAACTGTTCCAGCCATTGGTTGCGCGGTAATAAAATTTAGTAAAACGAACTAACAATTACTACACCCATTTAATTTATGGTATGATAAAAAATATAATTTCACTGACCGTATTTGTTTTAATATTTTCTATAGCTGATGCGCAAAGCGATTTAAAGTTCACTAAAAATTATTTTGAAAGCTTAAACCATACGCATGATCTTGATCTACCTGCCTGGGGGCCATACAGCAGGCGCTATGCAGGCATTTCGCATATTCCCGATGTGAAGAGTGGAATGAGGTTTGATTTTTTTGTAGCACCAGGTTATTGGCGCAATAAGGTTTTAATTCCGTCCGTGCGGTATGAATCGGATTACTACCCATGGAATATAACCAGTGATTATAAAGAGATCAGCTACAGATACCAGTTGGAATGGAAAGACAAGGTATACAGCGACGTTACTTATTATTCGGTAGATGCAAATACCGTGCTTGTAAAAATTGAAACGGTAAATAAAACACCTAATTCGCAAAGCCTTGTAATGAACCTGTTTGCAAACATTGAATACCCTGATAATTACTCTTTATATAAAATAGAAGACAATGAAGGTGAAACCTGGTACAATGCGTTGCAATATACTCACCTGGGGCATAAAATAAAAAAGTTGAATGATGACCTTATTTATGATGGCTGGCTGAGGGATGAAATGAGAAGTTCGCAGTACCTTGATGGAAGGGCAGTGGGCCGAAATTTTGGCGCTTTTGCAGGAGACAGTGTTACTTATGATGTACAGGTTACAGATGAACAGAAAAACGGGTCTGTCGTTTTTATCTATCGCGTGCGGTCGGGTAAAACCGCAACCTTTAAAATGACAGGTCTGGGAAAGGAACAACAGCTTGTATTTAATGGTAATGGCGAAACGCAAACACTTACGGTTAATTATAACCTGCAGCAGGCCGGACTCAAAAAAATAAAACTTGTATCTGAAGGAACATCTAACATTGACCTGAATGGATTTTTAATTTCTTCAAAACCAGATGCAACAGTAAAAATCTCAGAGCAGCAAAAATATCATCAGCCGGAAATTACAGAAGATGAAAAGAATAAAACGTTGTTACTTAAGTACGCTGATGCATTGCCTTACTACGGCATTGCATGGGACGCTGATAATTTTTTTATCAGGCAAATACAGCACGATACGCTTGAATTTTATTTCAGAGACAGGGTGCCTGATCATTTAAGCAAAGTGGTAAGAGGTAATTACCGCGGACATTTTGCTGATGTTTTTATCAGGCCGATATCTTTGAAAGCCAACACCTCAAATACAATGTATGCTTTGATTTCAAGTGGTTCCAAAGCCTTTGTTGAAAACAGTTTAAATAGGCTGGAAGAGTTGAAACAAAAAGCTTTTGCCGGAAGCGATAATAGTTTTAATGGATTATTGCCCGGGGCTGAAAAATACGTTTTTGGACAGCGGTTGATGAAGGCTGTTGCGCTCGGTAATATTATGTATCCTATTTACACACAAAACCAGTTCATCAAACACTTCCCTCCCGGAAAATGGTGGGCTATGCTGTACACCTGGGACGCAGGTTTTAATGCATTAGGGCTTAACGATATTGATCAGAAAATAGCGGCAGAATACATCAATACTTACACAACAAGTGCGACCAGCCAGTCTGCATTTATACATCATGGAACGCCATTGCCGGTGCAGTTATACGCCGTACAGGATCTGTACAATAAAACCCAGTCAAAGGAACTGCTTGCATATTTTTACCCTCGCATTAAAAAATATTACGATTTTTTAACCGGAAAATTTGAAGGCTCAACAGTGCGCACATTTAAAAGTGATTTGTTGAAAACATGGGATTACTTTTATAATTCCGGTGGTTGGGATGATTACCCACCGCAGCATGCCATAACAGGAAAGCCTGAACGGGCTTCTATTGCATCAATTTCCACCACTGCACATGCCATTCGGGC
>JAFAFV010000178.1 GCA_023423285.1 Bacteroidota bacterium | reverse complement strand
TCTATGCATCAAATAGAAAAACTAAAAAAAGAATTATTTCCCGGCAACCAGTTGCAGGAGCGGGTAGATAATTTTATTCCTTACTACGCAAAATACGGTGCTTCGTTTATTGATGAACTTTACACAAATGCCCTTGCCCTTGAGCAGGAGTTTGTAGTTCTGGAAGAAAAATAATTTATTAAAAAAACTGAAGTTATATCAGTTTTTATAAAAAAGCCTGCGATAATGCAGGCTTAAATTTTACTATAAAAATTTTCATCCCCAAAGACTTTGAGGGTATTCGCCGGCATCAATAAGGTCGTTCAGGCTTTTTTGCACGGCAGGCGCATCTTCCTTATACGTTACACCAAACCACTGCGCAGTTGTAGGAATTACTTTTACCACGCCACCATCTTTAATAAAATTATCTACCACTTCCGGTATCAAAAATTCGGCTTTAGGCACTGCAATGTTTTTATTGATGAATGCTTTAAAATCTTTTTCATACAAATCATATACTGAAGGATGAAAACACCAAAAGTTCATGGATACCACATCACTGCGCTTTAATTCTTTTGGTTCCAGTCCATCATCCACAGTTACTTTATCGTCCTTCAGGCCAATGCCAATACGCTCTACCACACCTGCCAGGTTTCCTTTCTCATCCAATGTGCAAACACCACGGTTTACAGTACCATGCACGCTTAGCGTTTTCATCAGGTCGTAACCAATTACGGCGTAGGTTTTATCATTGCATTCATGAATCAAAAAATCTGCTGCTTTTTTAAAAGCATCATAGCCATAAAAATCATCTGCATTAATTACGGCAAAGGGTTCATTTACTTTACTACGGCTGCAAAGCACGGCATGGCCTGTTCCCCATGGCTTTGTTCTTTCTTCGGGTATTTGTGCACCGTTCAGGTACATATCCAGTTCCTGAAAAGCAAATTCGTAATGCACTTTTCCCTCCAGCTTGTTGGCAAATTTATTTCTGAAATTTTCCTCAAACTGTTCTCTTATTAAAAAAACAACTTTACCAAAGCCCGCCTTCATCGCGTCAGCAATGGAATAATCCATTATGGTTTCGCCACTTGGCCCAAATCCTTCCACCTGTTTCATACTGCCATACCTGGAGGCCATTCCCGCGGCCAATATCACTAATGTAGGTTTCATATTATTGAATTTTTATAACGAGTTTGTTGTTCACAATCGCCCAAAAATAAACTAAATTAGCCAACTTCAAAAAGTATGATGTTAATTAATGAAGAATTGATTACTACTGATAGAATTGATTTTCTATGCCGCAATAATATCAATGTGTATGCGCTGCGTACAGATAAAATTCATCCCGTAGTGAGTGGTAATAAATGGTTCAAATTAAAATTTTATTTGAAAGAAGCGCTGGCGCAAAACGCTAATGCGATAGTTACTTTTGGCGGCGCCTATTCTAATCACATTGTAGCAACGGCATTTGCCTGCCAACAATATGGACTAGAATGTATTGGCGTTATTCGTGGAGAAGAACCCAAGCAATACAGCCATACTTTACGAGATGCTGTAAGTTACGGTATGCAATTATTTTTTATTTCCCGGCAGGATTATAAAGAGAAGAAACTTCCGCAACAACTGAATGCTTCCGGCTATTATTGTATACCCGAAGGTGGTTACGGAGCGCTGGGTGCTGCAGGAGTGGCTACACTGCAATATGATAAAAATAAATTCAACACACTATGTTGCGCGGTAGGCAGTGGTACTATGATGGCAGGATTAATCAATAGTAAAAAAGAAACCGCATCAGTGATGGGCATCAGTGTTTTAAAAAATAATAATGCGCTTGAGCAGGAAGTGAGGCAACTTTTATTGAATGATAATGAACACGTAAATATGAATCATGATTATCATTTTGGTGGCTATGCAAAATTTAATACAGACCTGATTGATTTTATGAATTTGCTTTATGATCAAGCGGGTGTGCCCACTGATTTTGTATACTCGGCAAAGTTGTTTTATGCTGTACATGTACTCACAGGAAAGAATATTTTCCCTGCTAATAGTAATGTCCTCATTATACATTGCGGTGGGCTTCAGGGCAACCGCTCTCTCCCAAAAGGAACGTTAATATTTTAACAAATAGGTAGTACTCCCCTATCTTTGTTACTCACAGGTGAGATTTTTATGAAACAGGCTATAATACTTTTCGCTGTAATTTTTTTCTCAATGATTGGTTATGCACAAGAAGAATTACCTGATTTTTCTGTGTATAAGGTTGGTGGTGGTCGCGTGGTAATTTCATGGACGCATAATTTAAAAGATATTAAGCAGATAAGCATTCAACGCTCTCATGACAAAAATAACTTTTTTAAAACCATTGCCTCTATGCCAGATCCTACCATTATGCAAAATGGTGTGTCTGATATCCAGGCTCCGCATGATAGTATGTTTTACCGGATATTTGTAATGCAGGATGGCGGTAAGTTTTTTACTACGCCGGTAAAACAACCTGCTGTAGACAGCCTTGGCCTGGCAGGCGCCTATTCAAGCAATAGCCAGCCAGCCAGTACAGCCGCCAACATAAATACCAATTTTTTACCTGCAGGATTTGTTGCTTCAAGATATATTTTTACATCGCCAGACCGCTACGTTCGCGTGGAATTGCCATTTGATAACCGTAAATACCACATCAAATTTCTTACAGAATACAACCAGCCTTTATTTGAGATGAAAGATCTGAAGGAAAAAAGATTTAAGTTAGACAGGTCGTATTTTGGCTCGGCAGGATATGTGAACTTTGAGCTGTATGCTGATGGAAAAATAATAGAAAAGCACAAACTTTTTTTGCCTAAAGAATTTTAAGCATCCTGCAGCCTGATGTCGAAAACTTTTTCAAAATTTGTTTTTAGTTTCTCCTTTACTGCTTCCATGCCCACCTGCCTGCCCAATTCTTTCTGTAGCGAGGTTACCTGTTTATTTTGTATACCGCATGGAATTATAAAATTAAAGTAATCCAAATCTGTATTAACATTTAATGCAAAGCCATGCATGGTCACCCATCTGCTGGTGCGTACACCTATAGCACAAATTTTTCGTTCCTTCCCGGGCTTATGCGGTTCAATCCACACGCCTGTTTCCCCTTTTGAACGCTCACCTTTAATGCCATATTCGGCAAGTGTTAAAATCACTACTTCTTCAATATTTCGGAGGTATTTGCCTATATCGGTGTAAAATTTTTCAAGGTCAAATATCGGGTAGCCTACAATTTGTCCCGGCCCGTGGTAAGTAATATCTCCACCCCTGTTAATTCGAAAGAAATCAATGCCCTTTTTTACAAGATTTTCTTTACTTAATAAAACATTGGTAATACTTCCGCTTTTGCCTAAAGTATAAACATGCGGATGCTGAACAAATAACAAGTAATGCTCCGTTTGGGGCAATTGCGCCACATCCTGATGCAGATCTGCAGCTTCCCTGATGGCCGCTTTTAACGCAACAGTTCTTTGCAGAACGCTCTCCTGGTAATCCCAGGCTTCTTTGTAACGCATAACACCTAAATCCCTAAAAACAACTTGTTGATCCATTATAAGCAAAAGTAAACATCGCGAAGCAAACAAATACCAATTCAAAAAAGCAAATACAAATACATTTGCATAAATTATAAGCTATGATGGACAATGAAGAAATAGACGATTTGCAGAGCGAACAGAGCGATGAACTGTACGAAAAATTTGTGTATAAAACAGACAAAGGACAGGAACCGTACCGTATTGACAAATACCTGATGAACAGAATTGAGGGCGCAACGCGCAATAAAATTCAGCAGGCGATACATAATAATATGGTATGGGTTGATGGCAAATCTGTTAAACCGAATTATAAGGTGAAAGGTGTGCAGGAAATAGTTGTTTTTACTGATACTACGCCTGATCAAAGTGATGTGGTTGCAGAAAACATCCCTCTGGATATTGTTCATGAAGATGAGGAAATCATAATTATCAATAAACCTGCTGGGCTTGTAGTTCACCCGGGCAGTGGAAATTATTCCGGCACGCTGCTTAATGGTGTTGCCTATTACCTGCAACAACGAAATGCAGCCATTAAAGAAGAAACGCTTCCGCGCTTTGGGCTGGTGCACCGTATTGATAAAAATACAAGTGGCTTGCTGGTTTTAGCTAAAACACCTGCGGCCATGCGGCATTTAGCAAAACAATTCTTCGACCACACAGTAATACGTCAATATGTGGCTCTTGCCTGGGGAGATATGGAAAAGGATGAGGGAACAATTATCGCGCATGTGGGCCGAAACCTTCGGTATCGTAAATTATTTGAAGCATACCCTGATGGTGATCATGGAAAAGATGCTATTACCCATTATAAAGTTTTAGAGCGGTTTGGATATGTAACACTTGTAGAGTGTGTTCTGGAAACGGGGCGAACACATCAGATACGTGTTCACATGAAGCATATTGGCCACCCTTTATTTAATGATGATTTTTATGGTGGAGATAAAATTGTAAAAGGAACTGTATATACTAAATACAAGCAATTTGTAGAAAATTGTTTTGCATTATGCCCCAGGCAAGCGCTCCATGCCAAGACTCTGGGCTTTATTCATCCCGGTACCGGAAAAGAAATATTTTTTGAGAGTGCATTACCAGCCGACATTGAAAATGTGAGTGATAAATGGAGAAGATATGCGAAGTCAAGGTAAAATGCTGAGAATCATTAATCTTATATAGAAAACCTCCAATGAAAAAACCCTTCCCAAATGGGAAGGGTTTATATTGTTATAGCAAAAAGTTTAATTATCTTTTGCGAAGGTTAGGATGAGGAGGAGCCACAGTATTTGGTCCATCTTCACCTGGAGCTGCAGCACGTAAATCTACAGTGTTGCAATCACCACCTTCCTGGCCGGAAGAGAATATGAATCTGTCTCCACTGATACCTTCTCTTTCTACTAAATGTGAAATCACTTTGTTTACATGATCCCAGCTTAATTGCTGTTGTCTTTTAGTAGCAGAGCAGTAACCAACTACAACAACTTTACAAGTTGGGTTTGCTCTCATTCTTGCAGCTACAGAAGCCAAAGCCGCTTGTGCATCAGAAGAAAGATTATTTGAATTAGCTGCGAAAGATACGCTTGGTAATGCACCTAATGCAGTAGAACACTCGCTCGCTACAGGTCCGCAACCCTCTGGGCAAGGACATTTACCTACACCATCCGCATCAACAGGCTGGCAATAAGTAGGGGTGATCAATTCTTTATCGCGGCAGTCAGGAACACCGTCACCGTCAGTATCGCGGCTTACACCATGAGTATCAACCGGGCAACCTGCTGGAGTTTGCTCCTGGTCAAATTGGTCAGTTACACCATCACCATCCGCATCTGGAAGGATGATCTCAGGTACACGACGCAGTTCGCTGTAAGCATAGTTTAATGGGTTCAGCCAGTATAAAGGCTCAACTCTTTTTGCTTTGCTGCCTAAATTAAAGTTAAGGCCTAAAGTAGCATAATTGAACCAATCTTTACCTTGGTTACCATAGTAAGGAGGAAGAACGCCGTCGATCCAGTCGCTGGCAACAAAAATAGCTCTATCTTCTAACGCTAAGTTCACCCTGTCGTTAAGCCTGAATGCTATACCTGCACCTAAAGAAATGGAAGGCTTAATGTATCCAGCAAAAACGGTTGACCATGAATCAATACTCCTATCGTTGATACGCTCTGAATAATCAGATCCTTTCAATGCATCTCTGTAATTTTTAAGAACATCTGACCTATTAGTTCCGTTGTAGGCTACAGAAGGTTGAGCCTGCAAATCAACTCTTGGGCTAAAGGTATTAACACCAAAACCTGCCAGTGTATAAAACGTCATAGCGGTTTGTG
>JAFAFV010000044.1 GCA_023423285.1 Bacteroidota bacterium | reverse complement strand
AAATTCATTTACCCTGAATTTGATTTTAGTATGCTGATGCGCCGCGCATGGGGAGCTTCCAGGGTGATCGATTATTTATACACGCGCAAAGAGATTAACAAAAAACAAATTGCAATAACCGGGCATTCCCGAAATGGGAAACAATCATTATGGGTCGCCGCGTTTGATGATAGGATCGCCGCGGTTATATCGAGCAGCTCAAGCACTGGAGGTGATTCTCCCTGGCGGTATAATGATCCTCAGTATGCGAGCGAAACGATAGACCTGGTAACAGCTTATAACAGTCATTGGTTTCATCCACGTCTGCGTTTCTTTTTTGGAAATGAAGACAAATTGCCGGTTGACCAGAATTCATTGGCTGCTTTAGTTGCTCCAAGGGCTTTGCTGTTTCAGTATTCTATTTACGAGACAGGGCTTAATTCATGGTCAATAGAGCAAAACTATTACTCGGTAAAAAAAGTGTATGATTTTTACAAAGCGCCGGAAAACATTGGCGTTGCCACCCGCATGGGTCGCCATGCAGTTGCTGCAAGGGATATTGAAAATGCAATTGATTTTTTAGACTTCTCTTTTAAAAGAAGAGCGGGTAATTGGACCAATGTTTTTTATTTTCCTTACGATTACGATGGATGGTTGAACAAGAACGCGGCTGCATTAGCCGGGGCAAAGAAAATTGATCGGGTAGTATTGAAAGATAACTATGCAACTAATAACGCGCTTGACAATGACAAAGTAAAGATCAGAAATAACCTCAGGTGGTTGTTAGGGGATCAGCCTGCAGGTGTGAAAGCTCTCCCGCCAACCGAGTTAGACCCAACACGCGCCGATTGGATGCGGTCAGTAACGGTGAAACTTCCCACGGTAAAAGGCTCAAAAGTGATTGAATTTGGCCCTTATGAAGCCATTGGAGATTACATGTACTCAGCACTTTATTTACCCGAGCAGTTTGCAAAAGACCTGTCAGGAAAAAAGAAAATACCCGTAGTGATTTATTTGCATCAGTATGCACACTCCTCGGGTTTTGTAAAAGGTTATGATAAGGGCAACGAGATTAATAAGCAAAAATTGATCACTAACCTGGTTAGGCAGGGTTTTGCAGTCTACGCGTTTGATATGTTTGGCTTTGGTACGCGATTGGAGGAAGCGACTCAGTTCTATGATAGATTTCCGTCTTGGTCAAAAATGGGTAAGATGGTTATGGATGTAAGCAGCGGGCTTGATGGTTTACATTCATTAAATTATGTGGACACAGCAAATATTTTTGTATTTGGTAATTCGATAGGAGGAAGTGTTGGCCTGATGGCTGCTGCATTGGATGACAGGATTGCTGGCGTGAGTGTAGTAGCGGCTATGTCACCACTAAGAACATCAAACAAGCGGTATGAAACCATCAGAACATTTTCTCATCTGTTTGGTATATTGCCCCGCCTGGGGTTGTTTGCCGATACGCCTCAGAAAGTTCCGGTTGATTATGGAGAAATCCTGGCAACTATAGCGCCCCGTCCTGTAATGATTATTGCACCGGATATGGATTGGCATACAGATATAATTTCGCTTAGAAAAATGTTAAACCCTGTAAAAAGAGTTTATGAGGGATATAAAAAACCCGGATATCTTGACCTTCGCTATCCGCATGATATCAATCGCATGCCAGAGAACCTGATACCGGAAGTTGGTGAATTTTTTTTAAAACACAGTATAAAACAAGTGAAGAACTAGAGCAGGATATTTAAAGATGGCCTACATTTTTATGCCTCGTAGGTGCTTAGAAGAAACACCATGAAGAAAAGAACTTTTATAGCGTAACGAAAAAATGTGAGAATGAAACCTGGGATATTAACTATTTTAATTACAGCCGCTGTCTTATTACTGCAAATGAACAGTTATGCGCAAAAGTCAACCAGCCTTAAAATTTATGATGTTTTAGAGAAACTTGTGAATGACCGCTCAGCCAGGGAAAATGACTTTGTAAAGGTGTTAGGTTATTTTAATAGAAATGATGGAGGTGCAGCAGAATATTATATCAAAAAAAATGTTATTGCAGATTCATCAGAACATGTGGTAAAACTTTCAAACGGCCTAAGCGCTGTATTGCTTACGCCGTTATCTGTCAATTACAAAATGTTTGGGGCCAAAGGAGACGGAACTAATAACGACGCTGAACAAATTGCTATGGCTCATGAATATGCCAACAAACGAAACATTCCCGTTATAAATAATAGCGGTGAGTTTTGGTTAAAGTCGCCAATCCCTATCGTTATACAAACCAGCGTAAACTGGGGGGAAACGATTTTCCATATAGATGAGAGTTATAATGCCCCATCAAAACCGCGTTTCCGCGTCAGTTCTAAATACAAAACAAAGAATATAGAACTCTCTGCGGCTGATAAATCCTTGTTGCTTTCTTCTATTAAGCCAGGTGTAAGCCAGATACCCATATTGGCCGATTATAAAAATTGTCTCATAATCATCGCGGATGCCAAAGACAGGATTGGTTACAGAGCGGGAGAACAATATAATGGACAGTCTTGGGCGAGAGAAGATTTTTTTTATGTGGAAGAATACGGAAGAGTGATAGGCGATGTTGCGTGGACATTTAAAGATTATACAAAACTCGTTGCTGTTCCGGTAGATGAAAATTATCTCGAAATTTCCGGGGGTGTTTTTTATTTATCCGGCAACAATCCCACAACAAAGGACGGTAATTACTTACAAAATGGGTTTTCAATTACAAGGAGCCGCACCATTATTTCAAACCAGTGGGTTGGCCTGGAGCCAGGTAAAAAGGACACCAGCACACGAAATCCCCGAAGCGGATTCTACTCTTTTTCATCAGTATATGATGTAAGGTTAGAGAATGTAAGATTGATCCCATATGAGCAGAATAGGGGTAGCGCTTCAACTATGGTTACCAGTGGCACCTATGGGATATCAATGGGAAGGGTAATGAATTGTCATTTCAATAATGTGACTGCGGAAGGCACAAAAGTGCATTGGGGTGTATTTGGGTCCAATCTTGTAAAGAATTTTGTTGTTGAAAATAGCAGGTTAAATAGAGTGGATGTGCATTTCCATTGCTGGAATTTACGAATTTCTAACTCTGAAATTGGCTTTAAGGGCATCACTGTTACAGGCGGCGGTAAACTTATTATAGAGAATAGCAGTTGCGCAGGTAGTAGCTTTATTGGTTTTAGAAGTGACTTTGGCTCCAGGTGGGACGGCGATATAAAGATCACTAACTGTACGTTTAAAGTTTCTTCTGAAGCTAAAACTGTCAATGTCCTGACTTTCTCGCCCCGCAATTTCGACTATAAGTATCCTGTTGGATTTGGCCGAACGATTAGTATTGAAAACTTCATTATTGATTTCGGAGGAGTTACTGATAAGAATGCAACATGCTGGATCCTGCGTTTTCCGTCTTTCGCAAAAATAAAAACTGGCCATAGGTTCTTCCTTCCTGAAACGCTCAGGCTTGAAAATATAAAAGTTGTTGGCCGGGAAAAGGGTGTGAGGATAACTGAAATAGCTGATGCAGGCTCTTATCAGCTCAATAATGCCGGTGAGTACAGTAGTTTCGGGTTGAGCTCAAATGCCAGTTTTGCATTTAGTAATGTTCAACTTGAAAACCTAAACAAAGAGCCTGAATCTGCAGTACATTTTGCCCTGACTGGAGCAGCTTACGTAGATAATTATGGATTGCATCCTTCCATAAAATTTAATGATTGCAAAAATATTGTGTTGAAAAATTCCGAAACTGTATCTGACATGTATTTTGACAATTGCAGTATTTCAGCTTTACAGGCAGATGAGAAAAAACCATTAAGAGGAAGAATGATTTTTACAAGAACTACTTTTTTGCCCGTACTGAAAAATGATGACAAGAATATTTACCAGCTAAACAGCGAGCAGGGCACAAGTTTCACAGATTGCATTGTATACGCCCCGCAGTTCAATGGCCAATCAAGGCCTGAACTGCTTGGTAAGACAGGCTTTATTGAGTTTAACCGTAAAGTAAAATTCAATCATTCCAATACCCTTTTAGGAAAAAATATAATTGACTATTATAATACCAAAGGAGCAAGCCCTAATCCTAAATTTATTTCAATGTTAAAAAGCCATTATCAACTGGAGCCGGAACTGGTGCAATAATACAATTGAATACAATGATTATAGTTGTTAGCTAGTGATGATATAATTAGGGTTGGATTTATTGAATAATTTTAATTCTGATGCAAATCATATCAAAATGGACGAAATATTAGGAAGAAGAAAATTCATTTATAATACAGGCATAGCCGCCCTTGGCAGCATTATGATCCCAAAATTTTCCACAGCTGCAAATCCTCAAAAAAAAGTTCGTGTTGGAGTTGTAGGCGGCAGGTTTGGGTTAACTTTTCATTTTCATATCCATCCAAATAGTGCCGTAGAAGCAGTGAGTGACCTGATCCCTGATAGAAGAGATGCATTGATGAAAACATACAAATGCTCAAAATCGTACACTAGCCTTGAAGAACTGATTAAAGATCCAAAAGTGGATGCAGTGGCTATATTTACAGGTGTTCCGGATCATGCCAAACATACACTGGCTTGCCTTAATGCAGGAAAGCATGTCCTTTGCGCGGTTCCGGCAGCGTATACAATTGATGAATGCTATAAAATACTCAGGGCAGTAAAAAAGACTGGGTTGACTTATATGATGGCCGAAACTTCCTATTATAATCAACAAACGATTGCTGCACGTGAACTTTATAAAAAGGGAGCATTTGGCAATATACTAGGCGCTGCGGCACACTATTACCATCCCGGCCTTGAGGTGCTTTTCTGGGACGAAAACAAAAAACGTACCTGGCGTTATGGCCTGCCTCCCATCCATTATTGTACACATAGTACATCCAGGTTAATTTCTATAACTGGGGATAGATTAGCGGGAGTAAGCTGTTTGGGCTGGGGAGATGATAGTCCGATATTAAAAGACAATATCTACAAAAATCCTTTTTGGAAAGAAACAGCTTTTTTTAAAACTAAAAATAACCTGCCTTTTGAAGTTGGCGTGTTATGGCGCGGTGCAATAGAGGGGACAGACAGAGGCGAAATTTATGGAGACAAGCTAAGTTTCTATGATGGCTATAAGAAATTGCCCACACATATTATTAAGGCCACTGATAAGTTTGGAGTAGAAGAGGGTGGTTTTGCTGAAGCCGAACACGAATACCAGGAATTTACAGTACCTGAGTATTGGAAAACTGATATGCTGCCCGCCCCTTTAAGAAGGAATTCAGGACATAGAGGCTCGCATACTTTTCTGACACATGAATTTATTGACTCAATTGTAAACAATAGAAAACCTGTTATTGATATATATGAATCCTTGGCTTATACAGCTCCGGGAATCATTGCGCATAAATCAGCATTAAAGAATGGCGAGTATATGAAAATTCCTGATTTTGATGATAACTGATAATCTAATTTTTTAATTAATGTGAGCAATAATTTATTATAGAGTGACGATCACAATAAATAATTTATTTCATGGAACAAAACTATAAAGGCAGAAGGAAATTTATAAAAAATTCTACGCTGCTCTTCGCGGGGATTGCGTCAGGGAGTGCATTAGGAAGCCTGAATGCAAAAAGTTACAACAGGGTTGTAGGCGCTAACGCGAGGCTATTAGTTGGGGTTATGGGTGTGAACAACAGGGGGTTGGCGCTTGCAACAAATTTTGCAAAACAGCGTAATGCTGAAATAGGTTATGTTAGTGATGTGGATAGCCGCGCTTCAGCAAAATGTGTTACAGAGTTGAGCAAAATTCAAAGTAAAGTTCCAAAGGAATTACCGGATTTTCGCCATGCTCTTGAGCAAAAGGATATGGACATCATGATAAATGCCACGCCTGACCATTGGCATACACCAGGTGCAATCATTGCACTGCAGGCGGGCAAACATGTTTATCTGGAAAAACCCATTGCTCACAACCCATATGAAGGCGAGTTGCTCGTTGCCGCGCAAAAGAAATACAAACCATTGATCCAGGTAGGCAACCAACGGCGTTCGTTTCCTAATGTGGCAGAAGGCATCAGGCAGTTACATTCCGGCATAATCGGGAATATTTATTATACAAAAACCTGGTATAATAATTCAAGAGCCACCATTGGATTCGGAAAGACGGCACCGGTGCCATCATGGTTGAATTATGACTTGTGGCAGGGGCCCGCGCCAAGAACGCCATTTAAGGACAATCTGATCCACTACAACTGGCATTGGTTTTGGAACTGGGGTACTGCTGAGTCGCTGGCAAATGGCATACACATGGTAGATCTGGCGCTTTGGGGCATGCAGCTTAAGCACCCCACTAAAGTAACGTCTTCCGGTGGTATTTATACATTAAAAGATGATCGTGAAACACCGGATACACAAATCATTACGCTGGAATATGGCGATAAAGGCACGATAGTGTGGGAAGGCCTTTCTGCTAACGGCAGGCGTACCGAAGGCGATTCGGTAGGAGTGATGTTTTATGGAGAAAAAGGATCATTATTCATCGGTTCAGGAAACGGGTACAAGTTGTATGATTTAAAAGGAAAAGTTTTAAAAGATGTAAAAAGTGATATTAAAGTAGATCCTACCAATCTTTTTAATCCTGCCGGATTGCTGGATTCGTTTCATATACAAAATATGTTCTCTGCTATTAAAAATGGGACGGCACTTAACTCGGATGTTTTTTCTGCACAAATCAGTAATCACGCGTTGGCCCTTGGTAATATTGCTTTGCGCACATCGCAAATGCTTGATATTAACGCAGACACCGGTAAAATTTTGAATAATAAAAAAGCAATGAGATACTGGAAAAGGCCGTATGAAAAAGGATGGGAGCCGGGGATCTAAAAACCTGAACAATATTCAATAACAAAACGAAATCAAACCAATAGTATCTTTACGGAGTAACCAACTTTATATTATAACATGATTACAGCAAATTTAAACAATGTTGACATGCCTGAATTTACAGTTCCGGAACAACCTGGGCAACGCTGCAGGGTAACATTCCCATTATTGGCAGCTCATGGAACGCAGGACTGTGCATCCGTTTATTTTGAACTGCGCGTCGGCGATTTTTTGGGCACACACACCGACAGTGCCGAAGAAATCCTTTACATTGTAGAGGGAGAAGTAGAAGTAACCCTTGGTGAAGAAACGGGGACTTTATCAAAAGGGCACCTGGCGCTGGTACCAAAGCTCATGCCTCACAACGTCAGAAATATCGGCAGGGAAACAGCAAAAGTCCTGGGTTTTTTTGGCGGTGCCAACAATGTGGTTTCCGTTTTTGACAACGTATGGCAACCTTCAGCGTCTAACAGGGTCGATACTTCGGAAATAGTTTAATGGCCGGCATCCTGGAATATGAGCACAATTTATTTCAGAGGAATAACGTTTTAATGATCCTTAAAATAAAACTAAAAGAAACTTTATGCAAAATAATTTCAACAGAAGAAAATTTGTAAAAATAATGTCAATAACAGGAGCTGGAATTGGTTTAGGAGGTTTCCGGTCATCGGCATCGCAAGCAAGAGGCCAGGCTACTAAGAGGGCAGGGATTATTGGTTTGGATACATCTCATTCTGTAGCATTTGTAAAGTCATTAAATGCCAATAGTCCCAATGCTGATTTCAAAGGCTATCGCGTGGTGGCGGCCTATCCCAAAGGCAGTACTGATATCAAAAGCAGTTACGATCGCATCCCCGGTTATACGGAAGAAGTGAAGAAATTTGGCGTTGAAATCGTTGGGTCAATAGACGAATTGATAAAAATGGTTGATGTTGTTTTTTTGGAAACAAACGACGGCAGGTTGCATTTACAACAGGCTTTACCGGTAATAAAAGCCCGTAAACCTATGTTTATAGATAAGCCTATTTCGGCTTCTTATAAAGATGCCAAAGCTATTTTTGAAGCTGCTGAAAAATGGAACACACCTGTTTTCTCCTCTTCTTCATTAAGGTATATCACAGGTATGAGCGATGTTTTAAATGGAAAGATCAGTAAAGTTACCGGTGCAGATGTTTTTAGCCCTGCCAAAACAGAACCGTCGCACCCTGACCTTTTTTGGTATGGCATTCACGGTGTGGAAATGCTTTTTACAGCAATGGGTACAGGATGTAAAACTGTAAGCAGAATAAATAACCAGGGTACTGATTTAGTTGTTGGAGTATGGGATGATGGAAAAATAGGCTCTTTCCGTGGTACACGAACAGGGAAAGATAGTTACGGCGGTACTATCTATGGTGAAAAAGGTGTGCTGACGTTGGGTTCTTTTAAAGGATATGACCCTTTATTAAAAGAAATAATAAATTTTTTCGAAACAGGCAAGCCACCGGTAACAAAGCAGGAAACGCTTGAAATTGTGGCTTTCATGGAAGCAGCGGAGATAAGTAAGCGCTTGAAAGGCAAATCTGTAGAAATGGCCCAAATTTTAAACTCAAAAAAGTAGTTCACTAAATAAAAATAAAAACGATGGAAAGAAACACAAATTCAAGAAGGGATTTTGTAAAAAAGACATTGCTTGCCTCCGCTGCAGTTACAGTAGGTGGTGTATTACCCAGCTTTAGCGCATCAAGTTACCGAAAGATAAAAGGAGCTAATGAAAGGTTTACGGTTGGGGTTATGGGTGTAAATAGCAGGGGTGCAGCTTTAGCTAGCACATTTGCTAACCAGGCAAATTGTACAGTAGGATACATCAGTGATGTTGATTCCCGCGCTTCAGAGAAGTGTATAGCGAGGATAAGCAAAATTCAGTCTTCAGCGCCTAAAAATATACCCGACTTCAGAAATGCGCTTCAACAAAAAGACTTGGATGTGATGGTGATTGCTACTCCTGACCACTGGCATGCGCCTGCAGCGCTTTTAGCTTTGCAAGCTGGCAAGCATGTGTATCTTGAAAAACCGTGTAGCCATAGCCCAAGAGAAGGGGAACTATTGATTGCTGCACAAAAAAAATACGGTAAGGCTTTGCAAATGGGTAATCAGCGTCGTTCATTTCCAAACGTGAGACTTGCAATTGAAGAGTTGCATAATGGTTTGATTGGTGATGTATATTATGCAAGAACATGGTATGCTAACAGCCGGAAGCCCATTGGCACAGGTAAAGTAACAAATGTTCCATCTTGGCTTAATTACGATCTTTGGCAGGGTCCTGCACCAAGAAAATCGTTCAAAGATAATTTGATACACTACAACTGGCACTGGTTTTGGCATTGGGGAACAGGCGAGTCGTTAAACAACGGAACTCACATGGTTGATTTAGCAAGATGGGGAATGAATGTTGATTATCCAACTAAAGTAACTTCTACAGGAGGCCGTTATTTTTTTAATGATGACTGGGAAACTCCCGATACTCAATTTGTAGGGCTTGAATTTGGCGACAAGGGAAGCATTACATGGGAAGGCAGAAGCGCTAATGGCACCAAGAGTGAAGGAGATTCTGTAGGAGTGGCTTTTTATGGAGAGAAAGGCACACTCCAAATAGGTGCTGGCAATGGCTATCGTGTTACCAGTTTGGATAATAAACTGATAAAAGAAGTTACTCCAGATAAAAAGATTGATGCTACTGATCCTGCAAATCCTGCTGGCTTGCTTGATGGATTCCATGTTCAAAATATGTTTAGCGCAATTAAAGGTTCAGGAAAGTTGCATTCTGATATTGTAAGCGGGCATATTAGTACTTTGCTGGTCCAATTAGGAAATATCGCGCAGCGAACTTCAGGTATGCTTGTAACAAACCCTGCTAATGGACATATTTTAAATAATCCCGCAGCTATGAGGCTTTGGAGTCGTGAATACCAAAAAGGCTGGGAACCCAGGGTTTAGTTACTACCTTTAGTTTAATTAAAGATGAAATAAGATTTCAATCCCAATACTTACAGATGAAACTAAAAGGAGTTGGAATTAAACAAATAGCTTCTGAAGCCGGGGTTTCTATTGCAACGGTTGACAGGGTTTTACATAACCGGGGTGGCGTAAATGTAAAAACACATTTGAAGATCAGCGAGCTTATTAAAAAGTATAACTATCAGCCCAATATACTGGCTAAGCGATTGGCATCAAAGAAGAATATAAGATTTGCTGCCATACTACCGGAAGCAACTCAGGACCTGGCTTACTGGCTTGCGCCACTGGAGGGAATCAGGCAGGCGGCTGAGCAAATTCGTCATTATGGTTTGGAAATTGAAGTATTCTTTTACGATTCTACTAATGAAGGATCCTTCAAAAAAGCTTCTAAGAAAATTCTCGAAGCGGATTTTCATGGAGTAGTCATAGCTTCTGTTTTTCCCGGGGAAGCCATCCCTCTGTCTAAAGCGTGTGATGTAAGAAATATTCCATATGTGTATATCGATACGAATATTTCTGAGATGAATAACCTTAGTTACGTTGGTGCAGATTTGTTTAAAAGCGGGTATAGTGTGGCTCACCTGGTTGATTATTTGGTAAAGGATGACGATAGATTGCTTATTTGTAATATCTCAAAATTCGCCAGTAACGCACCTGATGCGAAGGCTAAGGAGGAAGGTTTTAGATCTTATTTTACGAACAAGGGGCATAATGTAAATATCCAACGGGTTAATATTGAAACATCAAATAAACATGTAATAAAAAACAAATTAAAAGATGTTATTCTTGAGCAACTTCCTAAAATAGTAATTGTGCTGAATTCAAGGGCTTTTTATGCAGCAGAAGTGCTTAGGAGTTTAGGTGAAACCAACATTTTTCTAATTGGGTATGATTTCATACCCAGGAATATTGAATACCTGACGAGTGGTGAAATTGATTTCCTTGTATGCCATCGATCCCGCGAGCAGGGGTATTTAGGGGTGTTTGCTCTCTATAATTTTGTTGTAAAAAAGAATGTTGTTCAAAAAACCCTTTATTCATCAATTGACATCATCACTAAAGAAAACTATGAGTTTTATAAGAATTAGTTTTCTATTAGAATAATTACAAATCATTGTAGCGGTGTTGTTGTAAAATAATAGGGCTAAGCATTAAAACATAAGTCGTAATGGGGCTTTGCTTCTCTCCTTTTTGTTTTCTTTTTTTGTTAGTCGTATTCTATTAATCACCAGATTTATAGTCGTAAAACAAAAAAGAGTTGTGAAATATTTCACAACTCTTTGATTTTCAAGCTCCCCCTGCTGGACTTGAACCAGCGACCCTCTGATTAACAGTCAGATGCTCTAACCAACTGAGCTAAGGAGGAATT